>CAIRND010000105.1 GCA_903879825.1 uncultured Geobacteraceae bacterium | reverse complement strand
TTCTCCCGCCCGGGCCGCTTCGATAGCGGCATTAAGCGCCAGAAGATTGGTCTGGTCAGTAATTTCGACAATGACATTGACAATTTCACCCACCTGCTGGGAGCGTTCATTAAGAGCCTGCATTACCTTGGTGGACTCTTGGACTGCCCGGGCGATCTCTCCCACTTCATATTCTGTTTGACGTACGACGTCTGCACCGGAAACAGCCAACTGACGTGCTTCGGTTGCTGACTGGGCAATCCGGGCCGTGTTCTGGGACACCATTGCGATGGTCTGGGACATTTCCACCGTAGCGGCGGCAACCTGGCCAACGCTGGTTGATTGTTCCTGAGACATGGAGTGGATCGCCTGTGAAGTTTGGGTCAGTTCTTGAGAACTGCTGGAAAGCTTGCCGGAGGATTCAGACACCTTGGACAGGATGACTGAAAATGTGCTGAGTAACTTGTTAAAAGCATTAATTGTCACGCCAAATTCATCATCATTTTTGATAAAAGCCGTATGGGTGAAGTTTCCGGTTTCGGCAATCGTGACGATAGAACCGTTCAACCGCGCAAGTGAACGAACGATGCAGACGGTTGTTGTTACCGTTAGGTACAACACCAGTAGAATTACTACCAACGAAACGACGAACAGCAGTTTTTTAAACAGATCAACGCGCTGGATGACAACCGAGACAAATTCTTGCTGTTCCTGAGCCGTAGATTGAACATTGGCCTCGCTCTTCTGTCCCTGTTCCAGAGCAACGGCCTTTACTTTTTTCACTGAGCTGTCTACCTGAGCCATGTTTCCCAGCACCGTGCGCTGTGAAGCGCTAATTGCGCGGAGAGAGTTGCCGGCGCTGGCAACGGCACTGTTAATGCCGGAGACAGCATCATCGACAAAGCCGGAACTTTTTATTTCCCTGATCCCCTTACCAGCCTGGGACACGTTGCGGACAATACGCGCCTGGATCGCCTGAACCTCTGCGCTTGCCCTGTCCAATTCGGCGGGGGTTTCACTGAGCATTATCATGCGGGCTTTGGCATCCAGAAGCTTGGCATCAACACCGATAGTATAGACAATGTCGTTTATTGAATTTATCCTTTTATGCATAGCGAGATCAGTATCAATCTCGTTGCGATAATCACTAATGCTTTCCAGAATTTCAGGATTAGTGGTTTTTTCTTTAAGCCCCACGTTCAATGTTTGTGTTGCAGTGATAGCCCGGCGACTTGCCGCAAGTACCAGGTTGGCGATAATCTCTTTAAGGGTGACGAGAGATTTGTCAACGCGGGACATCGCTCCGTTCACTTTAGACGCTTCTTCTTTAAAAACTGCCATACTCTTGAACTTTTCGTCGGTAGCCTTCAATACCTGGTCGTGCAACTCCGAAAACATGCCAACATCCGTGGACGTCTTTCTGAAACTGCTGATTTCACTGTTGATCCGATCAAGATTGGCCTTGCTGCCGGCAATGGAGAGCGATATCTGCTGGACATCTTGCGGGTCATGAGCAAGGCCGAGTTGAAGCAAATCTGCGGAAAGCTTTTCTACCGCCTGCTGAAACTGGACAGTTTTAACCTGAAGGGGAGTGGATTGTGAGGTCAGCAGCGTGATCTTTTCCTTAACCATCAGAATTGTCATTAGACTGAAGACGGCGATGCTAACGATACCAAGAATACTGATGGTTGAACTCAAATAGAGTCTGGTATTGATTTTCATGGGTGGTTATCCTTCTTATTAGGGTGATACAGTAAAAACATCAATGTCCGCGATACAGCTGCATCAGGTAAATCACAATTTCGATGGCAATCAGGATGATAATGATCCATTCAAGGCGGGCGGCGCGGCGGGCGTGCGAGAGGCCGGTAAATACGTCGGTCATATCCAGCAAGGTCTCTGATTTGTGTTTAATTTCCTGATAGCGCTGGTTCAGTTCAAAGAGACTCGCCATAGTCAGATACAAACGGTCTGCTTCCGGGTTGTCCCAGGTACTGTCCGGCTTATCCAGCACCATGATATGGGCGATGGAGGTGAACTTGAAGCTGAGTATTGAAGAAGCCAAGCGGGCCATGTCACGATCAGGCAGCTCCAGCTTCCCCTTGCCCAGGTTTGCGATCAACCCTTCAACCTCGTCGAAAACAACGTCAATCCGCTCTTCAATTCGCTCTAACGCCACCGACTTGGCGATAACAAAACAGATGATGTCCAGAAAAGCCAGATTGTAGCGGGGCATGACGGCGCAATCGTTAGTTATGGCCGGATCACGCTCCGGGTCGATCTCCAGCCGATACTCTTCACGATACGGCAATTGAATCTGACTCTTTAGGGACTCGGCGTATTGGGGGATGCTGTCAAGAAAACGGGCGATGATATCACCAGAGCAGTTAAGAAACACAACTCCGCCGAAATAATAGAGGTAGACACGCTCGGCATCACTGCCGGTGGCAAGTGCGAAGGTCACCGGGTTGAGCTTCATCGGCTCTTCCCAGCGGTATTTACGGACGATACCGAGTTTTACCGCCAGCCGGTTTAAATCAAGCTCACCGCCGAAGGCAAATGCTTTAAATGTAAATAGTTCCATTTTCCCTTACGCTTTTTAGTACAGATTTTATCCTACCTGCTGCGTTTCAACTCATCCAGTTCTTTGACGCCGATATCGTGGAGAGCGGTATCCTCTGAGGCACACATCTTATGTACGACCTCTTCCCATTCATGGGTTGAGCGTGCCTTTTCCTGCGGTAAGGTTCTCACATGTTTCGCTAATTCGGCATACTTAGCCTTATTAATGTAGATCATAGCGACAATTCTCCCCTTTTGAAAAACCCTTAATCACTGTGAAAGCAATGCGAAGGTTTTCGTGGTGTTGCCACTATAGCAGAACCAACGTTACAACAGTGTGACATGTATGAAAAATGTATGTTACAGCGAGGCATGGGCATTCCTGATCTTCTGATGGCGGTTATGCTCGGGGTACGCCTGAGCCCAGTAACCGCAGATTATGCAGCGCGTACCCTGCACAACAGTGAAATCAAGAATAATCTCATGCTTCATAACTCCAATATGGGCCTTACACTTTGGGCAGCTCATACAATCCTCCTATTGGACTGATCAATGTAATTACACTGCGGCACAATATTCACTTGCATCAAATACTCCGTCACTTTCAGTGACCGCGTCATCATTGTCGGATATGACAATGTCATGATTCAACATCATTACCGCCTTGTACGCAGTAATGATCGATTCTTTAACCGCCATGTCACTGCATCTTTCGTAGGCATTCATCAAAGCCGCAATGGCGGTATGGGTAGAACTGTTCGTGTTGATATGTGTTGCGTTCATAGTGACTCCTTTTAATGGGTGTATTACCAGACTCTTGTACTGGTTATCTGGTTTACGTTGCGGAATCATTTTATCAAAACAACAGTTACAACGGTGTGCCGTGTTGGTAAATTGTGCGTGACAGGCGCTGGAGTTAATCGAGTACGGATCCGGCCTACAACGAATGTTCCTCCAAGCCACGCGTTAATCCAAAAACGGCCATTGGATCCACGAAAGGCACGAAAACACACGAAAATTTGAAGCATCACAGAAGTATACGTATTCACCAAACAGGTTATGCCAAATCATTGTGTATCTTTCTGATTTTGTACGTGTATTTCGTGCCTCTCGTGGACAACTGCTTTTCCCAGATTAATTAATTTCAGGCGATATGCAGCTTCATATGCCGCTGCCATTCACTGGCTGTCGCGACCGTCAAAAAGGGAAGAGCCTGCGCAGATGTCATTGAAGGATTACGGTGACTCACTCCAAAATACCGGCACATCACTTCAAAGAGGTAGGTATTATCCACCAGCCTGTCCATACCAAATTCCTTGACCCGGTGGCCGTAGGCCAGCAGCAGCTGATCTTCAGCGGTATGATTGCAGGAGGTAAAACCCACATTGCCGCGCCGAATGCCATGCCCCGGCGCTCCTTTGCTGCTCTTGCCATACGAGCTGTGGGACAGGATTTTTGCCAGAGTGGCATCGGGTTGGGAAATAAAGTCTCCGGGATACGCGGCAAAATCGGGGGACATTGCATCCATGACCATCCGCGCTTCATCCAGGCCGATAGCAAAGCCGGTATTCTCCCGGACAATTTCTCCGATTTCACCCGACCCCTTGCCTCTCATCTTTTTGATCATGACTTCGAAGGAGGATTTCCCCGCCCGGTATGACCGCAGGGCGGCAGTTGCATCGTTGTAATCCGGCCCGGTACCGTTTACCCCCCATCCGGAGTTGCCATGGTCTGAGGTAACTATGACTAAAGTATTGGGATTGGCTGTCAGATAGGTGTCAATAACAGCAAGTGTGTCATCAAGTTCCACGGTATCCATAATGGCACCCCAGGCGTCGTTGGAATGACTGGCGTGATCTATCCGCCCCGCCTCAACC
>CAIRND010000104.1 GCA_903879825.1 uncultured Geobacteraceae bacterium | reverse complement strand
GATTTCCT
Organism: uncultured Geobacteraceae bacterium; assembly: GCA_903879825.1. Classification (GTDB taxonomy): domain Bacteria; phylum Desulfobacterota; class Desulfuromonadia; order Geobacterales; family Pseudopelobacteraceae; genus JACRCG01. Next base: position 6,206 of record CAIRND010000104.1, on the reverse strand, counting down.
GTCCGCAGCAAATTCGCCAGTCGATCAAGCATTTTGCCTCGCGGGATGCCATGGATATTGACGGCTTGGGGGAAAAAGTTGTTGAACAGCTGCTTTCACTTGGCTTGATTCACACGGTGGCGGATCTGTACCGGCTGACAAAAGATGATTTTATGCGTTTTGAGCGCATGGGTGACAAGCTGGCCTCAAATCTGCTGGCGGCGCTGGAGAACAGTAAACGATGTGATATGGATCGTTTTATTTTTGCTCTTGGTATACGCCATGTCGGCGCGCGCACAGCCAAGGCTCTTGCCCAGGCTTTTGGCAGTATTGATAACCTTGAAAACGCTACGATCGATGAACTGATTTCGGTGCGCGATATCGGCGCTACTGTTGCTCAGAGTATTCGCACTTTTTTCAATAACCCGGATAATTGTGATGTGATTTCCCGGTTGCGTGCCTTGGGTGTGCATCCCGCAGCCATTGCCAAAACAGTCGGAGGAAGGCTGAGCGGCAAGAACTTTGTCTTTACCGGTACCCTGACCCGTTGCAGTCGTGAACATGCGAGAAAATTGGTAGAGAATCATGGGGGAAATGTGGTAGGTTCTGTTTCCAAAAAAACTGATTATGTTGTGGCCGGAGAAGACGCTGGCAGTAAGCTGACTAAAGCCAAAGAGCTGGGTGTCGTTGTGCTTGGTGAAGAAGAATTTCTTACCCTGCTGGAAACCCCCTGACGAGAGGATCACTTCGTGGAAAAAGTTTCAATGATGATTGCCGCCCGCAGACTTTTCAAGGATGTCAGTGACCTGCCAACCATTCCCGCTGTAGTCTCTAAAGTGGTCTCCCAGCTTGAAAACAAGTTGGCTGATCCGGATGAAATCGCCGACCTGATTCTGTCTGATCTGGTGTTGGCTGCCAGAGTCATCAGGGTCGTCAACTCGCCATTGTATCACCGCAAAGATCAGATAACATCGGTCAAGCGGGCTCTGATGCTCATCGGCTTTAAAAGTGTGCGCGAGATGATTCTGACCAGCTATTTTGTTGAAGGATTAAAAGATAAGGCACAACCGTTTGACATGAAAATGTTCTGGTTGCATTCTTTCACGGTGGGTGCAATATCCCGCCGTATTGCGCGGATAGTTAATTATCCGGATATTGAAAAAGCCTATCTGGTCGGTATTCTTCATGACATCGGGAAGGTCTTTCTGGGTCATTACTGCAAGGATGAATATGGCCGGATGCTGACAGGTATACGAAACACAAGCATCACCACCCACGAGGCTGAATATAAATACTTCGGCACCACTCACAGCGAAGTCGGGCTCTGCCTGGCACAGCGCTGGAATTTCCCTGCGGAGTACAGTGACGTGATCTCCTGTCACCACTCTTCTGAAATGGCTATTGCTGACCCATTGCTGACGGCAATAATCTCGTTGGCTGATTTTTACAATATGTCGCATGTTACTGCCGACTGCGTTGCCCAGGCGAGCATCCCGGGGCACTCGGAAGAGAACGCCTGGCAGACGTTGACAAAACTTGGAATACCGCTTCCCTCCAGCCTTGAACATTTCCTGTCAGACTTGGACGAAGTATATGAAACAATAAGTGGTGAAGCCGATTTATTATTTGATACTATGACCGCCTGACAACCCCGTCACAATCTTTATTACCAGTCGCTGCAAAAACAGATGGTGCTGAGCAAGGGCGAATAGCGGCGTATTATCTGCGCTGTTTTTCACACGCGGCAACAAACGTCCCGGCGATGTCCTGCCCACTGCCAAAATGCAGGTGTACATAGGAAGCCAGGCAGTTGCCTATCCGAAATCCCTCCCATCCTAAAGTCACTCCCTGCCGTGAAACCTGATAACAACGCTCGACCTCTTCAGGCATCGGGCCAATCTCTGAGTAGTGAAATTCATGACCCCGAAGCACCGTGCCTTTTGCGCCGATACTGACATCCCCTGTCAGTTCTACCTGGCGATAGCCAAGCGCCTTGCGACGTGGCAGCATTTTGCAGCGCACCGGAAAAATCCCCACAAAATCTGCTGACGATTGGTCTTCAGACGCTTCAATTCCCTCCATAAGATAGACGAAGCCGCCACACTCTGCATATATCGGCATACCTGCCAGAGCCGCCGTTCTGATCGATTCTTTCATGCCGTTATTTTTATCCAGCTGTCCGGCATACAGCTCGGGGTAGCCGCCCGGCAGATATATACCGAGCACATCGGCGGGTAGGGCGGCATCATGTAACGGCGAGAAAAAAACGAGCTCTGCTCCCGCCTCCTGCAACAGACGAAGATTATCCTCATACATGAAGCAGAACGCGGGGTCGCGTGCCACGGCAATTCTTATCGGTAAAATCCCCTCCGGTCCCCCTTTGTCAAGCTGGGTTGCCAAGATTGCTCCCCCCTCGTTAAATTTGGGTGCCAAGATTGCTCCCCCCTCGTTAAATTTGGGTGCCAAGATTGCCCCCCCCTTTACGAAAGGGGGGCCGGGGGGGATTTGCAGCTGACTCAGCTGATCCAGGTCGAGGCAACTTTCTGCCATATCCGCGAACTGTCTGATAAACTCCTCGGAGAGCGGATTGTCATCGGCGGTCACCAGCCCCAGATGCCGCGATGGGATGGTCAGCGCCTGGTCGCGAGGGACGCAGCCAAGACAGAGAATCCCGGGACAATGGGCAGCAAGCGCTTCTTTGAGCAGTGTGGCGTGACTCACGCTGCCGACGTTATTGAAAATTACACCCGCCAGTCTGACGAGCGGATCAAACCGGGCAAAACCTGCCACCAGCGCAGCCGCACTGGCCGCCATGCCACGGGCATTTACCACCAGAACAACCGGCGCGCCGGTTATCGCGGCGATCTGGGCGCTGCTGCCCACGGTCGAGGAGGGGCCGATACCGTCAAAGAGCCCCATTACCCCTTCGATGATAGCGATTGCCGCACCGGTCTGTCCGGTCAGAAAGGTTTGACGTACAAATTGCTCCGGGCACATCCAGCCATCGAGATTAATCGAGGGACGCCCCGTCACGACACGGTGATAGCCGGGGTCAATAAAATCCGGTCCGCACTTGAAGGGAGCAACCGCCATCCCGCGTCGCACCAGTGCTGCCATGATTGCCATGCTGATCGTCGTCTTGCCGCTGCCGCTCTGTGGCGCGGCTATCAGGAAACCATTCATCGTGGCCTCTCCCGTACGAAATCAGTCACCGCGCCGGGCAGGTGGTCGCACTGGTCGTTCTCAATGTCGTTTTTTTTGTGGAGGGTGGACATGAATAATCCTTCAATACACGGAATCGTGATCGCCCACATTTACGGGGATGATCTCCTGGTCATGAATCAGAAACTCAAGGGTGATGCGATAGGAAAGGTTGATTGAAACTGAATGTAAACCGGAAAGGCGTCCGGCGAGCGGATGCAGGCGCAAGGAGGGATGGAGCGGGTTTGCCTCCATCAATTGCAATGTTTTTAGATACTGTTTTTCAAGTTCGGGGTGCCGCTTAAGAAAACGTTGGGCGCGTTTTTCGTACTGCTCGGTAAATAACAGCGTCCAGCTCATTACGCGGCTTTCAGTCGGGTCAGGTGATCTTCGGCGCTTCCTGAGATAAAACGACCCTCCGCAATGTCAGCGCGGGTTTGAGCCAGAGCGGATTCTAGTTCACATTCGCGCAGATAATGGTAATGGTCCATGTCCATCACAACAAAACGCTCCTTGCCGCGCACGGAAATGACCGCTTCCGGTTGAGTGGCAAGCATGGCCTCAATTGCGGATATACCTTTTATTTTAAGGTCATTTGCAGATATGTGCGACATTGGGTGTCTCCTTAGTGCTATTTGCAGTGCATTTAATCACACTATTAATAGTATTGTAAATAGTGTTGTTTGCCTTCCGGGTTTTTGTAGGGGCGATCCCGGTGGGTCGCCCGTGATGCAATGGCCACGATTGTTGCGATTACCACTGAAAGGCGGGCTATCTGTTTCCGATTCAGAAAGCGGGGATTTTTTGTCCTGACAAAGAAATCAAGGGGTTGCGCGGAGGCGTACCACCGTACGCCGCACAAGCAACGCCGAAGATTGATGCAGTCAGGGCGAAAAAACACCCTTTCTGGACGGAAACTACCTCAATGACCTTCTCGATCCGCCATACTGAAAAAATGCAATCAGATGAAACTCGTCTTTGTCATATCCCTTGGGGAATCCTCCCACCGGACCGATGGCCCGCATGGTGCGTATCACCTCTTCATCAAGAATCCGGGAGCCCGAACTTTCCAGTTGCTGGACATTGGTGACTTCCCCCCGCCGGTTAAAGGTGATCCTGATGGGTGTTATTCCTTCAATCCCCTTCATCGCCGCTTCCTGCGGATAGCGCCAGACGCCGTATACCGCACCTTCAAAACGGCGTAGGAACGAACCAAAAACGATGTCATCACTATTCAAAAAACGGGTGTCACCATCCGCAATATTTTCTTCGAACTTATGCCGATAACTCTCTTCCAGTTTAGCCATACGGTTGGCCCCTGGAAACAGATGCTGTACCGATAGAGGACGCTGCTCAGCCGGTTTTTTTTGTTTCAGCAGGCTGGAAGCTGAATAGCCGGGAGCGATTGAAGGCTGTGGCGGAACGGGTTGAGATGGTGACGGCTGTGCGGGTGACGGTGGCGTTGGTTTCGTAAACGCCGGGCTATCGTGCGGTGCATCACCACGTGGGGCACTTTCACGCGGGGCGACGACATGCTGTTCGGAACGACGTCTGGTCTCTTGTTGTTTCTGCTCAGCAGGCGGTTTAGGTTCCGTCATCTCTTGTAAGTCGATAAAAACCGGTTCTTTTGGAGGGTCTGGTGGAGCCTGCGGGTAATAGTAGAGCCCGGCAGCCACTCCCAGATGCAGAAAGAGAGAGAGGCACACCAGATATAAAAAAGTTTTTTCTCCATATCTGTCACGCATGGCAACAGTTCGCTTTTGTGAGTGGCATAACGGTATGATTCACCATACGTGACGACTCATAGGGTTGGAGATACCTGTATTGTCTCTTGGGTATACTCACGTCGGGAATCGACTTGCGGACTGGTTTCCAAGCGCAGATAGGCGAGGATCTCTTTCAGGCTTTCCAGAATATTATGTTCTCCCTTTGGGAATTCCTTCGGGTCGAGTTCAAGCGTGACGGTACTTTGATACTCTGTGTTGCGAAGATGATTAAGAAATCGAGTCAACGGCAGAATGCCATGCCCCGGAAGCAGGTGTTCACGATCATGGCCATAGTCGGAAAAATGGATATTAAGAATGCGATCCGAGTCGTAACAGAGAAAAAAATCGTTGATAAAATTTGTTTTGCCTGACCCCATATGGGTGCAGTCGAATGTCATGTACAGGTTGTGATCCCTGATGAAATCGACCATCCGTTGCGTATTGGAAAGAATATTCGGGTTGATTTTCCACTTGCCTACCCACGGCATATTTTCCATGGCAATGGCCACCTGCCCGTTCAGGCCAAGCTCTTTCTGGTAGTCATGTATGCTGTACAGCCAGCGCCAGAATCCAATCTCCAGCCCCATCCAGGAGGGGGGATGGAAATTCACCAGAGGGATGTCGCATTCAGCAGCGAGCGCCACCGAATGCTTGATCGAGTCGATGGTTCCTCCCCAGCCGTCCAGCTCCATAAACGGGGCATGGATGGAATGGATCGTGGCTATTTTCTGGAGTGAACGTACCAGTTTTGCGGAGTTGACCCGCTGAAAATCCTGGTTGATGATCAGTTCAAGCCCCTCAAAGCCGGACTCAGCCGCAAGTTCGAATACCCGTTGCAACGGCAGGGTAAACAGGCTTCCGCTTGAAAGCGACAAAATCATGGCGCTTATTCCCCTAACCCGGAAAAAACGATGCCGACATGCCGCTGTATAGCCGCAACGGATGTCAGTGCCGTTTTAAGCGAATGGCGCTGCTCGCTCGTCAAATCATCAGGATTCAGATATGAAGAAAACTCGCTTTGCTGAGTGGCGCTAGCGGCCTGCTCGCGCCACAGGCGCAGTTCATGCAGAGTATGCCAGGTTTCGAGTATCTTTTCAGCCAGCTCGACATCCAGTTCACGTCGCTTCAGAAGGTCAAGGACTCTGTCGTAACTGCTGATAGCGTTACTCTCCTTGATGAGTGCCAAAGCCGATAGTGCCGAAGAGAGGGGGCGCAGGCCATGATCAAGGAGATTGAACAGGCCTCGTGCGGTGCCGCTTC
>CAIRND010000103.1 GCA_903879825.1 uncultured Geobacteraceae bacterium | reverse complement strand
GCCATACAATACCTGGAAATTCGTGCGCTGTTGCAGCGTCCCGAACTGAATGAGGCCGATTACAATGAGCGCATCAGCATGTATGAAACCAAAAAGGCGATTGCCAGAATGTTTCCCGGTATAGAACTCTCGGTGGGTGGTCATTATGACGGCAACAGTTTTATGGTAAACCAGCAGTGGGTTGAAGGTGGCGCCCGGCTTACCTGGAACCTGATGAACCTGATCAGTGGACCAAGCCAGTATAAGATTGCCAAAAGCCAGGTAGAGATATCAAAAGCGCAACGGCTTGCTCTCAGTGTGGCTATTCTGACGCAGGTCCACGTTTCGTATCAGAACTTTTACAGCCGTAAGCGACAATTTGAACTTTCAGGACAGCTGCAGGACATTGACAGCCGTATCCATGAACAGACGATGAACCAGGCCAAAAGCGGTTCACAAAATCATCTGAACGAGATCCGCTCGGCTACGGCAGCTCTTATGGCAGAGTATCGCAGTTATCAAAACTATGCTTCGCTGCAAAGTGCCTGCGGTCAAATCATCGCGACGCTTGGTGATGAACCGCTCCCCGAAACGGTGACCTCATATGAAATCAAAGACCTGTCCACTGTCATCAGCGCGCGCCTCAATGCTCCCGGTGCCCTCTGTACTCCAAGTCCCGATGCTGGAGCGCTTGTTATCAAGCCATCTCCCGCAAAGGCCATCCCTGTGGTCCCGGTCGTCGTGGCCGCTCCGGTAATCCCGACAAATCAATCCAGTCAAACCAGTCAGACATCAACTGTCCATGCTGTTCCGGCGGCACCGGTCATCCCGGTCATCCCGGTTGTCGTTGCAGATGTAGTCAAGCAGGCACAGCCTGTCATTTCCCTGTCGTTGAGCCCCAATACCATTGCCAAAGGGCAAAAAGCCACCCTTGCCTGGGACGCTAAAAATGCGACAAAATGTGAGATAATGCCGGGCGTCGGCACGGTAAAACCCCAAGGTAATCAAGATATTTCTCCTGCCGAAACAACCAGGTACACGGTGACGTGTGAAGGAGATGGAGGTACATCAACCGGAGCCGCTACCCTTGCCGTCCTGCCGGTAAAGGTCGTGACAGCTCAGCCCGGAGCTGCGGTTTCCGCAACTTCCACTTCGATGATGTTTTCGCTGGAATTTGACAGCGGAGAGTCTGACATCAAGCCGGAACATTATTATAAGCTCAAAAAACTTGCCGACTTTTTAAAAGAGTGTCCTGACGTCAGAGGAGATATTTTAGGACATACCGACAATGTCTTATACTCTGAGGGAGATATGAGTAACCTGAAGCTTTCCCGGCAGAGGGCTGAAAATATTCGCACCTATCTCATTATCACCTATGGCATCGATCCAAAACGTATTACATCCAAAGGATTCGGCTCAAAGAGGCCGGTTGCGGACAATCGAACCGAAGAGGGGAGGCGGAAAAATCGTCGTATTGAGACAAACTTCAGATGTGAAGACAAAAAATGACGACCGGATATCAGTTGAAATATTGGAGAAAAGCTGCTGCCTCCCCTGTGGGGCGCCTTCTCAGCAATGCTGTAGTAGGTATAGTGTCTCTTCTCTGTGTGCAGAGTGCCGTTGCTCAAGAGGGCTTTTCCGGCAGCCGGATTCGTGCTCAGATCACGCCGTATCAACAAACCACGCTTTCTGCCGAAATAGCGGCAAATATTTCAAAACTTCCCCTTCGCGACGGTGAATCGTTCAAGAAAGATCAGCTGCTGGTCGAGTTTGATTGCGCTCTCCTGAATGCCCAGCTGAACAAGGCGGAAGCAACGGCAGAAGTGGCGCGCCAGGGGCTGAAGGTCAATAAACGCCTGGAGGAATTTAACTCAATAAGCACTCTTGAGGTCGATCAGGCAATGGCCAAGGTTAAAGAAACCGAGGCCGAACGTGAGGCAATGAAGGTGAATGTGTCGAAGTGTTCGCTTGTGGCGCCGTATAGCGGCAGAATCGCCAAGTTACATGTCGATGCCTACCAGTATGTCACTCCCGGTAAGCCACTTATGGATATCCTGGATTCCAGTCGCCTGGAGGTGCGCCTGATTGTGCCGTCCGAATGGCTCAAATGGCTGAAACCGGGCGCCCGATTCCAGATTCAGATTGAGGAGTTGAAGCGGACGTATCAGGCGCGGGTCGTTCGGCTCGGCGCACGCATTGATCCGGTAAGCCAGTCGTTGCCGATCATTGGTGAAATTGAAGGCACTCATAGTGACCTTCTCTCTGGAATGAGCGGGTGGGCCAGTTTTGACCGGGCAAAACGATGAGTGAGCATGCGGAAAATCAGGTAATCGGTTTAAGTATCCTCGTGCAGCTTTCCCGCCGTGTCAGAGATGCCGCAACGCCGGAAGAGATTGGTTTTATCGCGGTAAATGAAAGCAAACAGCTGCTTTCCTATCGGCAATCCGCCCTCTGGCTTCGCGGAAAAGGTGTCTCTGCCGTTTCCGGTATTCCAACCCCGGATCGAAGCTCGTCATACGTGCAATGGTTGGCTGAATGCTGCAAAGTGTGGAGCACACGGGACACTGGCGGTTGCAGTACACCGGACGATTTTCCCGGAGAACTTTCCCGCTCCTGGAGTGAGTGGGCTCCCTTTAATGCCGCAATTGTCCCGCTGAAACAGAAAGATAGTGATCAACTTGGCGTACTGATTCTTTTCCGTGAAGAACCGTGGCTCGAATCTGATCTGGCCCTTTTGAACGAACTGGCTTCCATTTATGCCCACGGTTTTGCTGCTCATGCCCGGCAGTACGGCGTGTGGCGTACTATACGCAAGAACGCCCTTTCCCATAGTATGAAAACGGCTTTGATCGTGTGTGCCGTTGCGGCCCTTTTCTTTCCGGTACGCATGTCCGTTCAGGCTCCCGCCGAGGTTGTTCCCAAAGATGCTTTCGTGGTGAGATCACCGCTTGATACCGTTATAGACTCATTTCATGTTAAGCCGAATCAGGCGGTTGTGGCGGGGCAGCTGTTATTTGAATTTGATAGAACCAATCTATCTGCTAAACATGGTGTGGCCAGCAAGGTATATCAAGTCGCCGCTGAAGAGTATCGTCAGGCCGCTCAGACCGCCCTGGTGGACGATAAGTTCAGAGCTGAAATCACACCGCGTCGCGGGAAAATGGAAGAAAAAGCGTCGGAGCTCTCCTTTACCCGCCAATTATTGAAAAAAACGGAAGTGCGTGCCCCGCGTGCAGGCATCGTAGTGTTTGCCGAACAAAGCGACTGGGTGGGGAAAAACGTCTCAATCGGTGAGCGGGTTTTGACCATTGCCGATCCGAACCGGGTTGAGTTGCTGATCCGCCTTCCGGTCGCTGATGCAATTGATTTTGCCCTGGAAAATCCGATCCGCCTCTATCTCTCGTCAGACCCGCAACATCCGTTGGACGGAACACTGCGCTACGTCGCCTACCGGCCGGAAGCGAGCCCTTCCGGGATTATCGCCTATCGCCTGAAAGCCGATTTTGCCAAGGGATCCAAGCTGCCGCGAATCGGACTGACGGGAACCGCCCGCATCTACGGCAAAAAAGTTTCACTCGGCTACTATCTCTTCCGGCGTCCCCTCACGGCAGTCAGGCAGCGTCTCGGATGGTAGAGGATATTCCGCTCCCGCTGCTGCGTCAGGAACTTGCCCTTTTTCCCGCCCCGCCTGCAGAGGATGGCACCCCGGGGTGGACGCTGCACGATCCCCCCGCCAACAAGTTTTACCTGCTGGGATGGCCCGCTTTTGAAATCCTGTCACGCTGGGATCGTGGTTCTGTTCAGAGTGTTGTTGCTGCGGTAAATCAGGAAACTACTCTGACGATCACAGAGCAGGATGTGTGTGGCATGATTGCTTTTCTGACACAAAACTTCCTGCTGCAAACCTCAAGCACCTCAGAAAATAAAAGAATAGTATCGGCTCACACTGCCAGCCGTCCCGGATGGTTCTTGTGGCTCCTGCATAATTATCTGTTTATTCGCATCCCTGTGGTTCAGCCGGAACAATTTCTTAATAAAACCGCACCATACGTCCGCTTCCTGTATTCCCGTTCATTTCTCGTTGCGGTGGCGGCTGTTGCGCTGGTGGCGTTGTATCTGGTCTCGCACCGCTGGGATGTTTTTCTCCACTCCTTCTCCGCGTATCGCAGCCTGGAAGGGATACTCATCGTTGGTTGCGCCATTCCTATCGCCAAAATCATTCATGAACTTGGTCATGCGTTCACCGCACATCGCTACGGCTGCCGTATACCCTCGATGGGGTTCGCGCTCGTTGTTCTGACGCCCATGCTTTATACCGATACCAACGAAGCGTGGAAACTGACCTCCCGCAGCCAACGGCTGGCCATAGGAATTGCCGGCATAGCCGCAGAGCTGTTGCTGGCCCTGGTCGCTCTCTGGGCCTGGCTATTGATGCCGGAAGGGCCGCTGCGGGGGGCAGCCTTTATTCTGGCGACAACGACCTGGATCATGACCATTGCGCTCAACGCCAGTCCGTTCATGCGCTTTGACGGGTACTTCATCCTTTCCGACTTTCTGCGACTGCCCAACCTGCATCAACGCTCTTTCGCCTTCGGCCGATGGTGGATGAGGGAGTGGCTTTTCGGCCTGGGTACACCGCCGCCTGAGCCGGCGTCTGTGCGGCTCAAGCTCTTTTTGATACTGTTCGCTTTCTTTGTATGGGTTTACCGGCTCGTTGTTTTTTTCGGCATTGCCGTAATGGTGTACCACTATTTTTTCAAGGCGCTCGGCATCTTTTTGTTTGCAGTTGAGATCGGCTGGTTTATTGTTCACCCCATGTACAAAGAGATCGCGACATGGTGGCAATTACGGAGCACATTACGATTTAATCTCAGCGCCTTCAGAAGTGTGCTGGTGGTAGCCGCTCTCATTCTCTTTTTCGCTGTCCCCCGTAAGGGCACTTTATCCGCACCAGCCGCGTTGTCTGCAGCCAGAGAACAGCAGGTGTCGGCCCCCTTTGCGGCGATGGTAATTGGCGAGTCAGTCGGGGATATGAAAAAAGTGCAGGCGGGAGAGTTGCTCCTGCAGATGAGTTCTCCCGATATGGATCAGCAGAGCCGTCAGGTAAAGGCTTCAACGGAAATATCCCGTTGGCAGGCTGCCCAGCAGACTTTTGACGAAAAACTCCTGAGTCAGGGCAACGTACTCAATCGCCGCTTGGAAGCCGGCACCACAGAGCTTTCCGGTTTGCAGGATGTAATGGGACGGCTTGCACTCCGCGCTCCGTTTGATGGCGTTATAGTCGCACGCAATGACGAACTTGCCGCTGGCGCCTGGCTGGCACGCAAAGAACCGCTCTATGTCATTGCCGACACCAGCAGGAACCGGGTCGATGCGTACGTAAGTGAACGGGAACTAGAGCGGATCAAAGTTGGGGCTGCGGCACGATTTATCCCTGATGCCCTTGAATTTGGCGTGTTTGCCTGTCAGGTTACCGAGGTTGACCGGATAAATATTCCTCTCATTGATGAACCGTTTCTGGCTTCAACATATGGCGGATCGATCGCTTCGCGTACCGATGCCCAGGGTGTTACCGTTCCGGATGCGCCCATTTTTCGTGTTCGCATGGATGGTTGCTCTCCGGCACAGGTGCCCCTGCTGAAACTAAAGGGCGTTGCGCATATTGAGGCAGATAAAAGTGCCACAGTGGTGGAGCTGATCCGTCATGCGTATGCGGTGGTCATACGTGAAATCGGTTTTTAACGGGCGCATCGCGACTCTCGCCGTGTAATAAAGTACTTGATACTCTGTCAAGAACGATTACAATGCTTCCTCTTTGCAACACTATTCAGGAGGATTTTCCGTGAGTATTACAACATATCTTCTCGTTTTTGGTTCCGGACTGTTAGCCGGTATGATGGTCCTTTTTGTCGCCTTGAAGATCAATTCGGGAGATAATCTGGATATTTTAGGTGTGATTAAGCGAGCGTTTTCAAAGTTACCGGGAGCGTTTCGCAGGACAGCGGAAGTGACCGTGGAGCCTGAGGAGATCGCGCCTGCTCCGCAGCCGCCGATCGATCCGCGCGAACAGAATCTGTACGATTCTGCTCAGACAATCAGAAACATCCTGCTGATTATGACATCAAATATTCAGCGATCCGATAAGGCTGCCAGTGACTCCTCACAGGTACTTGGAGACGTGAAAAGCGCTATCAATACGATGGAGCTGCCGACCGACTTGAACGAGGCTCAGTCTCTTTTGATGACGGAGGTTGATCGTGTGATTTCGAGCAATGCGGTGCTAAAGGGTGAGTTGGTCAAATCACAGGCGGTACTGTCGGAACAGCAGCACCAGATTGAGGATCTGCGCACGGCGGTTCGGGTTGACGGGTTAACCCAGTTGGCAAACCGCAGCTATTTTGATGAAAAGCTGAATGAGATGATTAGCTTACGGAAACGCTACGGCGATCCGTTCTCTCTTTTGATGATCGATCTCGACAATTTTAAAGCGATCAATGATTCTTTCGGTCACCCGGCTGGCGACAGGGTTTTAAAGGGAGTTGCCCTGAAGATCAAAGCTTCTCTTCGTGGTAGTGACTTTTTTGCCCGTTTTGGCGGCGATGAATATGCGCTTATCCTGATAAAAACTGACGTAGCGGCGGCGACAGAAGTTGCCTGGAAGCTGTGTGAAGAGGTGCGCGCAAGCCGTTTCATTCTCGATGATGCAACGCTTGCCATGACACTCTCAATCGGGGTGGCCGAGGCGTGCGGCGAAGACAGTGATGAAACACTGTTGAAACGTGCCGATGAGGCTCTCTATCGTGCCAAATCAGCGGGCCGCAATGGCGTGTCGGCCGCCGCTCCGTTCTGATTGCCGGCTGAAACGTCCTCCCAATTTCACCTTATTTTTTGACTTACAGCCACCTCCCGTGCTACAAATATCCACTTTTTTATCTGATGAAGCTATTATTTCAAATAGGAGGCAAGTAATGAATCATTTTCAGTTCAAGGGAACCGAACTTTACGCAGAGGACGTCGCTCTCAAAAAGATCGCCGCTGCGGTCGGCACCCCATTCTATGCATATTCACATGCCACACTGGTACGACACTTCAAAGCGTTTGACGACTCTTTCGCCGGTGTTGCCCACACCATCTGCTATTCCGTTAAAGCCAACTCCACTCAATCAGTGCTGAAAACGTTTATCAATCTGGGCGGCGGGGTTGACATCGTCTCCGGTGGCGAACTCTACCGCGCGCTTGCAGCCGGCGTAGACCCTGGTAAAGTGGTGTACTCGGGGGTCGGCAAGATGGATCACGAGATTGAATATGCTCTTAACACCGGTATATTGATGTTCAATGTAGAATCTGAGCAGGAGCTGACCCGGATTTCCGAAATCGCCTCCCGTATGGGTAAAAATGCCGGTATTGCAATCCGCGTCAATCCGGATGTTGATCCGGGTACACATCCCTACATCACTACCGGCCTGAAAAATGCCAAGTTCGGCATCACCATCGAACGCGCCATGGCTGAGTATACCCGTGCGACGTCTCTCCCCGGTATCAGCGTGATCGGCATTGATATGCACATCGGCAGCCAGTTGACCAAGGTCAACCCGTTCGTAGATTCCATCGAAAAGCTTAAGATCATGATCGCCAAGCTGCGCGGGGAGGGCATTGACCTGAAATATTTCGACTGCGGCGGTGGACTCGGAATTCAGTATAATGATGAAGAACCACCCGTTCCGGCCGATTACGGCAAAGAGATCATGGCAGCCACTAAGGATCTTGGCATGCATCTGATTTTTGAACCGGGGCGCAACATTGTCGGCAATGCCGGAATACTTGTTTCAAAATGCCTGTACACCAAAGCCCGCGACGAAAAACATTTTATCATGATCGATGCCGGCATGAATGATCTGGCGCGTCCCGCTCTGTATGGCTCGTTTCACGGCGTGTTGCCGGTCGAGAAAGATCAGGATGGTATGATCGTCGCCGATATCGTCGGCCCTATCTGTGAGTCAGGCGATTTTCTTGCAAAAGATCGCGAAGTCCCGATGTTCAAGCAGGGTGACCTGATGGCCTTTACGTCTGCCGGCGCATACGGTTTTGCCATGAGCAGCTCCTATAACAGTCGCCCCCGTGTTGCGGAAGTGATGATCAAGGGAGATACGTTCGAGGTAATTCGTGAGCGGGAAACCATTGAAGATTTGATCAAGGGTGAAAAGATCGCTTCGTTTCTGTAAATGAGGTCAAGAATAAACCAGGAGGTATTCCGTTATGTTCAAGGGAAGTATTGTAGCAATTGTGACGCCATTCAAAAAAGATGGCGCGGTAGATTTTGAAAAGCTTCGGGAGTTGGTCGAATTCCAGATAGAAAACGGTACCGATGCCATCGTACCGTGCGGCACCACTGGTGAATCCTCAACTCTTGATTATGATGAACACCTGGCGGTTGTTAAAACCGTTGTTGAACAGGTTGCAAAGCGTGTCCCTGTCATCGCCGGTACCGGCTCCAACTGTACTGCTGAAGCGATAGAGATGACCCAGAAAGCCAAGGATGTCGGTGCTGATGGCGCCCTGCTGGTGACTCCGTACTACAATAAACCAACCCAGGAAGGGCTCTATCGCCATTACATGGCCGTTGCCAATGCCGTCGCATTGCCGCAGATCCTGTATAATGTTCCGGGCCGTACCGGCATCAACCTGCTCCCTGAGACTGTCGCCCGATTGGCAGAACATGCCAACATTGTCGCCATCAAAGAAGCGACCGGTTCACTCCAGCAAGGTTCAGAAGTCATCGCCCTGTGCGGAGACAAGATCGCCGTTTTTTCCGGCGACGATTTCATCACATTCCCAATGATGGCCTGTGGCGCCGTAGGAGTTATCTCCGTGCTGGCTAACATTATGCCGCGAACTGTTGCTGACCTGGTGGATGCGTTTTTTGCCGGAGATTTTGAAACCGCGCGCCAGCTGCACCTTAAAACGCTTAAAATCGGCAGCGCCATGTTTATCGAGAGCAACCCGGTGCCGGTCAAGACGGCGTTGGAGCTTATGGGAAAAGCCTCGGCTGATGTCCGTCTGCCACTGTGCGAGATGGGTGAGGCGAATAAGGCCAAACTTGCTGCAATCATGAAAGAGTACAACCTGATATAGCTTTTTGGTTCGTGGAGGTTGCTCATGGGACAAACAGCAGAAAAATTGCATTTCACCAGAGAACAATATCTGGCATGGGAAGCGCTTCAGACGGACAAACATGAATACCTGGCAGGCGAGGTGTTTGCCATGGTTGGTGTCCGGCAGACGCATTCGATTGTGGCGGGTAATATTTTTTCAGAATTGCATCATCTGTTAAAGGGTAAGCCCTGTCGGCCTCATATGTCCGACATGAAGTTGCAGGTTAACGCGGTTGATGCCTACTTTTACCCTGATGTGATGGTCAGTTGCGACGAACGGGATGCCAAAGCGGATCTTTTTCTGGAACATCCCTCTCTGATTGTCGAGGTCCTGTCTGACTCCACCTCCAGTTATGATAGTGGACTTAAGTTCGAGTTTTATCGCCATATTGTGGAATTAAAAGAATATGTACTTGTTGACCCGGAACGGCATAAGATCTGGTTATACCGCAAAAATCAGGCGGCAGAATGGGTGCTGCATGATTTCCCGAACCGGGGTGATGTCGTATTTGAAAGTGTTGGTTGCAGACTTACCCACGGGGATATATTCGAAGGAGCAGATACATGATTAAGATAGCCGTATGCGGCGCTG
>CAIRND010000102.1 GCA_903879825.1 uncultured Geobacteraceae bacterium | reverse complement strand
GCTTCTGCCATCTTTTCTATAATTACTGCCGGCAATCCGGTGGGACTTGTCATCAACACCAAAGACCAACCAAGAGGAACCTACCGACTTCAGACAAGCTTCATTAGCCATTGCACTGAAGTATTTGCCGATTTTCTCAAACGGATAGTCAGTCGTTGCTTTTTTGAACTCGACGACTTCATTTTCCGAACTCATACCTCTGAGTTCGGTTAGCTTGTTGATGAGATCTAAATTATTCATACCGCCACCTCACCCCTCACATCAATTTTCCCCGTTACCACTTCTGAAATCAGGGTGGTGCGGTATTCTTTGAATAGCTCGATCTGCTTTTTGAATTTATTGATGATGGTATCCAGTCGGGAGCATTCGGTTTCGATGTGGGCGACGATGGTGGTTTGTTCGAAAACGGGAAGAAACGGGACATAAAAATTTCCCAAGTTTTCCATGGAGAGATTTGGCTGGGCGGATTGCACCGCATCTAACCAGAGAACTTTGTTAATGGAATTGGATTGTAACCAATACCAAACAAACTTAACGTTATCTTTGTCTGCCAATCTGATAAAGGAGACTGCCTGATTTGTATTTGATGGGCAAAATTTTTCAGTAAGGATTGCTACTTTACCAATTGTTGCACCAGCAATAACGAAGAGAATATCGGAGAGTTTTTCTATCTTTGGCAGATAATCAAGAACCGCCTGTTTGGTGGGGGCGAGAATACAATCCAGTCGTCTCAAGACGGTCATTGGTAAAATGATCTTGCCGTAATCAGACTGTTTATAATCACCGCGCAACAAATCTGCGACACACCAAATCTTGTTGGCCATTCCTTTAAAATCAATCATCTCGTTAAGACTCCTTCAGTAAGCGCATGGGTGAGTAGGGCTGCACAGTATCATTTTTGGCAGAAAACGCCATTAAAATGCACAAGTTTTAAACCGTCAATCGGCCTCATTAATAAGTGGGATTAATAAACGGAAGGAATGATTCTCCTGCCGACACGAAAGAAGATGATTTGTTGAAAAGAGGGGGGGACTCCCCTATAGTGTCGGCGAATTTATACTCAATTGGACGAGGTGAATCATGACGACACGCAGTGAGAAAGATTCCATGGGGGAAATGACCGTTCCGGCTGAGGCCTATTACGGAGCGCAGACCGCGCGCGCCGTACAAAACTTCCCGATATCCGGCTTAAAACCGCATCCGGCGTTTGTCTGGGGTACGGTCGTTATTAAGCGCTGCGCTGCCCAGGCCAACATGTCCACCGGCAGACTGCCGGCTGACATCGGCGCCGCCATCGTTGCTGCAGCCGATGAAGTGCTGGCCGGGGAATTGGCCGACCAGTTTGTGGTTGACCCCTTTCAGGCGGGTGCCGGAACGTCCCACAACATGAACGCCAATGAAGTGCTGGCCAACCGGGCGCTGGAGCTGATGGGACTGCAGCGGGGTGACTTTTCCATTCTCCACCCCAATGATCATGTCAACATGGCCCAATCCACCAACGATGTCATTCCAACCGCTATCCGCCTGGCTGCGCTGGAAATGCTCGATCCGCTCCTGGAGGCTTTGGAGCTGCTGGAGCAGGCTCTGGCCGCCAAGTCAACGGAGTTTGACCATATCCTCAAGTCGGGGCGCACCCACCTGCAGGATGCCGTGCCGATACGCATGGGACAGGAATTTGGCGCATATTCCGCCGCGATCCGTAAAAATCGTGAGGGTCTGGAAGCGTGTATCCCGGCCCTGCTGGAGTTGGGGATTGGCGGCACTGCGGTCGGAACCGGCCTGAACGCGGAGCCTGCCTACATTGCTGCTATGATCGAAGAGCTGACGGTCGCCACCGGTTTTCCGCTGATCGCGTCTCCTGATCTGTTTGAGGCGATGCAGAATATGGATCCATTTCTGGCGCTCTCGTCAGCCCTGCGCCGGACCGCCGTCAACCTGGGACGGGTCGCCAACGACCTGCGCCTGCTGGCCTCCGGCCCCCGCACCGGCTTTGACGAAATCCGTCTCCCCGCGATTCAGCCCGGTTCGTCGATCATGCCGGGCAAGATAAACCCCTCCATGGCCGAGATGACCAACATGGTCTGCTTTCAGGTGATGGGGTGCGATCAGGCGATTCTGCTGGCGACCCAGGCGGGGCAGTTGGAACTGAATGTCATGATGCCGCTGATCTCCTGGAATCTGACTTTTTCACTACAAATACTCAAGAATTGCGTGCAGAAATTTACCGAATCCTGTATAACCGGAATCGCTGCTAACGAGGCGCGCTGTCGCCGCTATCTGGAAGAGTCGCTGGGGCTGGTAACGGTGCTGGCACCGTACATCGGTTATAATGCCTCTGCAGCTATCGCCAAAGAATCTGTTGCCAGCGGTAAAAGCATCCGTGATATTGTCCTGGAACAGGGGCTGATGGCTGTTGATGAGTTGAACGCACTCATGCAGCCGGAGCATCTGACTGAGCCGGGGCTGCCGAAGTAATACCACGTGAAATAATATATTTGATGAGCACCACCACATACAAAGGAGAATGAACAGATGAAAGAAGAAGTGTTAAGAGTTCTTGAGCAAGTACGTCCCACTCTGCAGGCAGATGGCGGCGATGTTGAACTGGTTGAAGTCACTGAAGACGGTATCGTTAAAGTACGGCTGAAAGGTGCCTGCGGCAGCTGCCCAATGTCCACCATGACCCTCAAAATGGGGATCGAACGTGCCATGAAAGAGCAGATCCCCGGCGTTAAGGAAGTTGTACAGGTCTGATCTGCTGACGTGATATACACCCTAAACGCTCCTTCAGCCCCCGCTGACAGGAGCGTTTGTTTTTGAATCTGAAACAGGAGCGTGTCCCATGACAGCTATTCAGCCCGGTCGCTACCGTCACTACAAAGGAAACGAGTACGAAGTAATCTCCATCGCCCGGCACAGCGAGAGTGAAGAGGAAATGGTCGTGTATCGCAAACTGTACGATGATCATTCGATGTGGGTCAGGCCGCTTGGCATGTTTGCCGAGGATGTGCTGGTGGACGGGCAGCAGCAGCCGCGCTTTAAATGGATTGGGGAAATGTGAAAGTTGAACTTGCAAATTTCCCCAACAGCACATACAATCACTCCATGATTCCACGAACGATCACTCCCCTATTAAAACAATTGGCTGGAAAATATCCGGTTGTCACGATCACCGGGCCACGCCAGAGCGGCAAAACGACACTTTGTCGGGGTGCTTTTCCTGACAAACCATACGTCAACCTGGAAAGCCCGGACACTCGCGAATTTGCCCATTCCGACCCGCGCGGATTTCTTTCGTCGTATCCGGATGGAGCTATTCTGGACGAAATTCAGCGGGTTCCGCAGCTTCTCTCCTACGTGCAACCGCTTATTGATGAGCGCAATGTGCCGGGTCAGTTTATTCTTATCGGCAGCCAACAGTTCGAGGTGATGACCACCATCAGTCAATCCCTTGCTGGTCGAACCGCATTGCTGAAACTGTTGCCGCTTAGTATCGAAGAGCTTACCGATGCCGGTATTCAGCCCGGAATTGACAGTCTGCTGCTGAATGGTTTTTACCCGCGCATTTACGATGCCGGACTCAATCCGACTCAAGCGCTCGGCGATTATCTGGAGACATATGTAGAGAGAGACATCCGGCAGTTGATCAACATCAAGGACCTTGCTCTGTTCGGAAAGTTTGTCCGACTCTGTGCCGGACGAACGGGGCAACTGATTAATCTGCATAGTCTCGGCAATGATGTGGGTATTTCGCACACAACAGCCCGCAGCTGGCTTACCCTGCTGGAGGCGAGTTATGTTGTTTTCCTGCTCCAACCATGGCACACCAACCTCTCCAAACGTCAAGTCAAGACCCCCAAACTCTACTTCTATGATGTTGGCTTGGCAGCCTATCTTCTGGGCGCAGAGAGTGAACTGCATGTGAACCGCCATCCGCTCAGGGGAAACCTCTTCGAAAATCTTGTCGTCATTGAGGCGCTCAAATACCGCTACAATCGCGGCAGACGCAATAATCTGAACTTTTGGCGCGATGCCAAGGGGAACGAGGTCGATCTGGTGATTGAATCGGGACCTGATGTTGTGCCGGTTGAGATAAAATCCGGAGCGACCATCAGCGAGGATTTTTTCAAAGGTTTGCGTACGTTTTCAGCCAAGCTTTCGACGCCGCCGAGTAGTTGCGCTCTGGTGTACGGCGGCACAGAGCGGCAACAGCGAAGTGATGTCAATGTCTGGCGAGTAGGTGACGTTGCTGAGATGATGAGGATGGTTAGTGGGTAAGT
>CAIRND010000101.1 GCA_903879825.1 uncultured Geobacteraceae bacterium | reverse complement strand
AACCGAGTCAAGCGTACCACGTACAATGTGGTAACGAACACCCGGAAGGTCTTTTACCCTACCGCCACGAATCAGAACAACAGAGTGTTCCTGAAGGTTGTGACAAACACCGGGAATATATGATGTCACTTCAAGACCATTTGTCAGACGTACCCTGGCTACTTTACGAAGAGCAGAGTTAGGCTTCTTAGGTGTGGTTGTATAAACCCTTGTACAAACACCGCGCTTCTGTGGACAGGACTTCAGTGCGGGGGCTGTCGATTTATCTTTTTTGCTTTCTCTACCTGACCTGATCAGCTGGTTGATTGTTGGCATAGTTGAAAATTCTCCGAATACAAAATATCAAAACGCTCCGATGTGGAGCGAATCCGCAAACTAACAAAAGATTTAAATCTTTGTCAATCTTTTTTATTGGATTGTTGTATTTAATTTTAGTGGGGCTTTAGATAGCCCCGTTTTTAAACGGTAATTGCAGTATTGAATTGTTTTGTTCTGTTTTTTGCCTGATCGCTCTGATAATTTTCGGATGGGAATGGAATAGTTGTAGGGTCGGAATTTCACCGACATCTCCATTCAGATCAGTAGCGTTTACTGCACCTCTATCGAGAGGAATTGCACTTGTACTCTTTTTGGCAATTACCTGTCAACAAAAAAATACATGGTGATTGTTTTTATTGCAGTGATCGTTTATCAGGCAAAATTGATATCATCATACCGCCTAAAATCAATAGTGCCCCGGCATACCCGTAGATGCCGAGTCGCTCATTCAGCACTAACCATGCATACAGAGCTGCGAAAACAGGTTCCGTACAAAAAATGAGCGCCGTATTGGTGTGACTGATGTAGCGCTGCATGGAGGTCTGGACGAGAAATGCAAATACTGTTGCAATAATCGAGCAGATAAGAAGTGGTATTATCAAATGAGGATACCATATAAGCACCGCTTTTCCACGTACCAATGCCCCGGCACAACTGAGCAGCGCGACCACTCCCAGTTGAACAACCGTCAACCAATAGAAGTCGCTCCGCTGGACAAATTCTCCTGTGCATATCAAATGCAGCGATACGCATACGGCACACAATGCCGCCAGCAGATCGCCTCTATTCAGGACCCAGGAACCATTACCGCACAATAATAATAAACCGGCAACTGATAACAGTACTGCTATCTTGACGGTATATGAAATCCGCTGTTTTAGAACAAGTGCCGCCAACAGCGGCACCATTACGACATTCAGTCCGGTCAGAAAACCGGTATTGGACGCAGAGGTATATATCAGTGCCATTGTTTGCAATGCATACGCGCCAAAGAGAAGAACGCCCATGATCATCCCTTTGAGAAGTACAGCAGTATTAAATTGTCTGCCTTTATAAAGGCCAATTGGAAGTATCAGCGCAGAAGCCAGGAGAAAGCGCTGTGCTAAAAAGACGAATACGTCAACGCTTTCGATAGCCTGTTTGACGACAGTGAAAGTCACGCCCCAAAAGAATGTTGTTGTAAGAAGCAGTATTGCAGCCTTGTAACGGTTCATTTTAATACTTTCATGGCCATATCAGCTTGGTAGAACCATATGACATCCTCTTTGTAGCTTCTTCGTTATCTATCTGACAAGGAAAATGTCTTCCTTTGATTTATACTTTAGCTTTTTTTATTGACAATCAAACCGGTATTTATATAAAACTCTTTTCTTGTATTATCATTAAATAGTTAAGTACCATCAAAAAAGGAGAAGTCCACATGAAAGTCTTACGTTT
>CAIRND010000100.1 GCA_903879825.1 uncultured Geobacteraceae bacterium | reverse complement strand
GGCTTCCATCTTTTGGGGGAACCCGGATTTTCAAAAACTCAATATTTTCTCAGTGTTCTCTGTGACTCTGTGGTTGAAGTGTCTAGGTTTAAAATCAACAGCTCATATTTATTCGCTCAATACTGACAGCCTTGCCGCTGGCTTCATCCACGCCGATCACGACCGCATTCAGGCGAATATCTTTTTTGGCAACTTCAAATTTGGCCGGTAACTGGGTCAGAAAGCGGTGAATCGTTTCTTCTTTACCCATGCCGATGACTGAATCAAAGCCGCCGGTCATGCCGGCATCGGTCAAAAAGGCCGTACCCTGCGGAAGTATTCGTTCATCAGCGGTCTGAACGTGCGTATGCGTTCCGACCAGAGCGCTGATCTGTCCATCGAGATACCATCCCAAGGCAGATTTTTCCGATGTGGCCTCGGCATGAAAATCAACAAAGATAATTGAAGTTTCCTGCTTGAGTTTTTTTATTTCACGATCGGCAACCAAAAAAGGACACTCCAGGGTTTTCATAAACACCCGCCCTTCCAGATTAAGAACACCGACTTTAACGCCTCCCGGTGTTGTGACAATCGTACTTCCATACCCAGGGGCTCCAGCAGGATAATTGGCAGGGCGCAGAATTCGCCGGTCAGCAAACAACTGCGGCACCTGCTCCTTCTTGTCCCAGATGTGATTGCCACCCGTCAACAGATGAACGCCGTTGTTAAACAGCTCTTTAGAGACCTCCATCGTCAGGCCAAAACCGCCAGCGGCATTTTCACCATTTGCGATAACTATATCAATCGTATGCCGATCCACCAGGCGATGCAGCTCACGCGACAACGCCTGACGGCCCGGTTTTCCGATAATATCACCAACAAATAATATTTTAACGGGCATATTCAACTGATCTGGTTTCGCGGATTACGTTAACCTTAATTTGACCGGGATAGGTCATTTCAGCTTCAATTTTTTTGGCAATATCCCGCGCCATGACGACGGACTGGTCATCACTGACCTGATCGCTGGAAACCATAACGCGAATTTCACGACCGGCCTGAATCGCAAATGATGACTGAACGCCGCCAAACGATGTGGCGATGCGCTCCAGATCACCGAGGCGTTTAACATAGGTTTCCATCATTTCGCGCCGCGCGCCGGGACGGGCACCGGAAAGAGCATCGGCAGCCTGCACCAGAATGGCCAGTATTGAATTGGGCTTTTCATCTTCATGATGAGCCATGATTGCATGAACAATTTTCGGTGTTTCACCGTATTTACGGGCTAATTCTGCGCCAATTACAGCGTGCGAACCTTCAACTTCATGATCGACCGCTTTGCCCAAATCGTGCAGCAATCCGGCACGCTTTGCCTGCTTGACGTTGATACCCAGCTCCGCAGCCATAATACCGCACAGGAAGGCAACTTCCAGTGAGTGGAGGTAGACATTCTGGGTATAGGAGGTACGATATTTGAGACGGCCGATCAGCTTGAGAATTTCAGGGTGAATACCGTGAACGCCAAGGTCAAAGGCGGCCTGTTCGCCAGCTTCTTTAATGGAGAGTTCGACCTCTTCAGTCGATTTGGCAACAACCTCTTCGATGCGACCCGGATGAATACGGCCATCAGCGAGCAGTTTCTCCAGCGACAGGCGGGCTACTTCACGACGAACCGGGTTGAATCCGGACAGTATAACGGCTTCCGGCGTATCATCAATAATCAGGTCGATACCGGTGGCAGCTTCCAGAGCGCGAATATTGCGCCCCTCACGGCCGATAATGCGCCCTTTCATTTCATCAGACGGTAACGGCACTACCGAAACAGTTCGCTCGGCTACGTATTCGCCCGCATAGCGC
>CAIRND010000099.1 GCA_903879825.1 uncultured Geobacteraceae bacterium | reverse complement strand
TTCATTGGGATTGACCGGAATGACAACTTTGCCGCTCTGCTGAAAACAGCGCAGTACTTTGTTGCCGTATTTGTCGCGATTGGTGGAAGCACCAACCACCCCGAAGACGGGCGAAGCGAGGAACTGCTGGATCTGCTCTTGAATAGTCATGGTTGACTCCCTGTAAAAACGTTTATTCCCGTACCTGCCCATCCCCATAAACAATAAACTTGGTGGTGGTTAAATCCTCAAGCCCCATGGGGCCGAATGAGTGGAGTTTGGTGGTGGAAATGCCGATTTCTGCGCCGAGACCGAGTTGGCCGCCGTCAGCAAAGCGGGTCGAAGCATTGACCATCACACAGGATGAGTTGACTTCGCGGATAAAGCGTTGCGCCCGGCTGTAGTCACTGGTGATGATGGATTCCGTGTGCAGCGAACAGTAGCGGTTGATGTGGGCGATTGCGGCATCAAGGTCATCAACAACCCTACACGATAGAATCAGCTCCAGGTATTCAGTATACCAATCTTCTTCCGTGGCTGATTTTGCAATCGGGGCAGCACTGCAAAACGCGTCATCACCGCGCAGTTCTACACCCAGAGCAGTCAGCGTTGCGGCAATCCGCGGGATAAACTCAGCGGCTACATCCTTGTGGATCAGGAGCGTCTCCAGTGAATTGCAGACACCGGGGCGCTGGGTTTTGCTGTTGATGATGATCTGCTCCGCCTTATCGAAATCAGCCGATTGATCGACAAAAATATGGCAGACCCCCTTATAATGCTTGATAACAGGAATACGGGAATTTTCAACCACAAACCGGATCAGGCTTTCGCCGCCGCGCGGGATGATCAGGTCGATTGACTCTTCCTGCTTGAGCATCTCCAGAACGCCCTCTCGTTCAGTAAACGGAATGAGAGACAACACAGCTTCGGGGAGTTTCATCTCCTTTAAAACACCCTGCAGCACGGCGGCAATAGCCCGATTCGAGTGAATCGCCTCGGAACCACCCCGCAGAACAACAGCGTTGCCGGCCTTAAGGCAGAGAGCTGCGGCATCTGCGGTCACGTTTGGTCGCGATTCATAGATAATGCCGATCGTGCCGAGTGGAATACGCATTTTGCCGACCATCAATTCGTTCGGGCGTTTCCACATTTTTGTAACTTCACCGACCGGATCTGGCAACGCCGCAATTTCACGGAGGGCGTCGGCAATTCCCTTGATACGCCCTTCATTCAGCATCAGTCGATCGAGCATGGCGCTGGACAGTCCCTTCTGCTGACCCGTTTCAAGGTCTTTCCGGTTCTCTGCGATCAGCGTCGGCGCGCTGTTCTCAAGGGCAATAGCCATGTTCAACAGCATATCGTTTTTAATTGTTGTCGAGGTGCGCGCCATGATCAGAGACGCTTCACGGGCGTTCTTCGCGATTGTTACTACTTGTTCTGCAATATTCACGATGTCATCTCCAAAAATAAAATCCACAGGTATATAAATAGTGTGGCTGCGAATCTTACGCAAAAAGTGGACCGCCAGCAAGATAATTGACAGTTTTGCGGCTCAATGATAAAAGAACCCTTCATGTCGATTCTCTTCCCCTCATACATGCCGATGTCGGCTATTCGTTTCATGCTCTGCCTCAGCTTTTTACTGCTGGGCGGCTGCACAAACTATATTCCACGGGACAATCTCCATCCGCTGCTCACCGGCAATACCGCCGAAAATTCGGTAAAGGTTGTCACTATCCCGCTACCGGTGATCGCTTCAAGCCCCAATGAGGGGATCACAAGCGGTGTTCTGACCGCATTCCTGGCTCATAACAAACGTGACGAAATTACGACGATGCTGGCTCCACAGGTGACCTATAACGATAACTTTGGAGTTACCACCTCACTGTACGGTGCTTTTTATCCGACGCCCGAGCGGAACATCGAGATAAACCTTTCGCAGTCCGGCAGGGTAAACCATGATTATGAACTACGAGTCAGAGACACGTCACTACTCAGTAATAAGCTGGAGCTGAACGGTTTTTTCTTCAAACTGTCTGACGGGTCGTCGCGTTTTTTCGGGTTTAACGCCAAAAGTCCCCAGCAGATGGAAACCAATTACGCCAATGACGAATATGGCTATAATATTTCTGCCGGTTACCAGGTCGGAAAACATTTTCAGCTTAGTGTCGGTGATCGCTTCCGTGATGTCACTATCCGTCCGGGAGCTTTTGCACGAATCCCTGATATTAAAAATAAATTCTCTTCAGCAACTGTGCCCGGTATTGACGGGTTCACTACTCATGCCCTGCGTGTTTCCTTATCATACAGTACGCTTGACAACCGTGACACCCCCACCTATGGCGGCTATACCCGGATATCCTTTGAGCCGACGATGAAAGTATTGGGCGGAGCGGGTGATTACCGGCACTACGAGGTTGAAGCAAAGGGTTTTATCCCCCTGGACAACGCCCGTTATATCAGCGTGTTTCGTGTAATGTACAATCAGACGCTCGGTGATGATGTTCCATTCCTGGAGCAGAGTATCCTGGGGGGGGAATCCAGCTTGCGTGGCTTTGGCCGTAACCGATTTATCGATAACAGTTTTTTTCTCTGTAACCTTGAAGAGCGCATTCGGCTCTTTCGGTGGGAGGTCTTCGGAGTGACGGCAGATTGGGAGCTGACGCCGTTTATTGATATGGGAACGGTGATGGAATCGCTGAATAAAGTAAACGGATCCAACTTTGAGTTTAACCCCGGCATCGGATTCCGTGCCATTGTTCGGCCAAATATTGTCGGCAGAGTGGATCTGGGAATTGGAAAAGACGGCCCAGCGGTGTTTGTTGGATTGGGGTATCCGTTTTAAGTATTAACTCTACCTCGCTTTCTTGTCCGGTCGATCTATTTCAAACTTTTCCAGCCGGTACTGCAGCGTTTTATAGCTCATCCCTAAAAGCGGTGCCGCTTTGCCGATCACCCCTTCTGCCCGTTCCATCGCCTTAACAATCAGCCCTTTTTCAAGCGCCTCGAAATCGATCCCCTCTGCGGGCAGATCCACATTGATTCCTCCTGCCAGTGAAACTCCGGTGGTGATTTCACTGGGAAGGTCTTCCGGTTCGATGTAGTTGCTTTCTGCCATCAGTACGGAGCGTTCAATAACTGACTCCAGCTGCCTCACGTTGCCGGGCCAGCTGTAGTTCATCAACAGCTTCAGCGTTTGCCGTGAGATTCCGTCCAGCTCAATCCCGGCGGCTTTACTATATTTCGCCAGAAAAAATTCAGCCAGTGTCTTAATGTCGCTGCCCCGTTCGCGCAGGGGGGGGAGATTGACACGGATTACGTTGAGACGGTAGAACAGATCCTCGCGGAAAGTCCCCTTTTTTATCTCCTGCTCAAGCTCTTTATTGGTTGCTGATACGAGGCGTACATCCAGGCCAATGTTGACCTTGCCGCCTACCCGGCGGATCTCTTTTTCCTGAATGGCCCGCAGCAGTTTGGCCTGCATGGAAACGTTCATTTCACCAATTTCATCAAGGAAAACCGTGCCACCATTTGCCGCTTCGAAGATGCCGATCTCGCGGGTGTCTGCGCCGGTAAAGCTCCCTTTTTCGTGGCCAAACAGCTCGCTTTCAATGAGCGTGTCAGGAATGGCGGCGCAGTTAATGGCGATAAACGGTTTGTCCCGGCGCGGGCTCCCTTCGTGGATGGCCCGGGAGATCAGCTCTTTGCCGGTTCCGGATTCACCTACAATCAGTACGGTTGAATTTGAAGGGGCAATACGTGCGATAACGCGGAAAACTTCCTTCATTTTTGGGTGTTCGCCCTGCATATTGGGAATTGTAGCGATGGATTCAATACGCTTTTGCAGCACCCGATTCTCACGAACCAGACCGATGCGTTCAAAGGCCCGCACCAAGGTCAGTACGAGATCTTCGCGTTCGAGCGGCTTTTCCAGATAATGAAAGGCCCCCATTCTCATGGCTTCCACGGCCGTATCAACGGAGCCATGGGCTGTCATCATGATGATACATTGCTGCGGGTCATCGGCCAAAACCTTTTTAAGTAGGTCAAGTCCGTTCTG
>CAIRND010000098.1 GCA_903879825.1 uncultured Geobacteraceae bacterium | reverse complement strand
ATTGAGCGGAAGGAATTCCTCGATATAGACGGTAATATTACTGTCGCGGAAGGTGATGTTATTTCCGCCTATTTCCTCTCTTCAAGCCAGGGAGAAATGCGCTTCACAACGAGGATCGGTGGCGGGGCTGTTTCAGGTGGCGGTTCTGCCCAGTTGGAGCAGGCCTGGCAGGCGGGAGTGCCGGTTGAAGGGGTTGTAGAGAAAGAGATCAAGGGTGGCTATGAAATCAAGCTGGGGGGGACGGCACGTGCTTTCTGTCCGTATTCCCAGATTGCGCTGCGCCGCGTTGAAAATCCCGAAGCTTTGATCGGGACCCGACTTACCTTTCAGATCAGCGAATATGCAGAAAATGGCCGTAACATCATTGTATCGCGGCGTGCCCTGCTTGAAGATGAACAACGACGTCTGAAAGAAGAAGCGCAGGCGGGCATCGCAGAAGGGATGACCGTTACGGGAACGGTTATTTCACTACAGGATTACGGTGCCTTTATCGATATCGGCGGCCTGGAAGGACTTCTTCCCATTTCAGAAATCGGCTGGAGTCGTGTCAAAGATGTTCGCGAGGTTCTGAGTGTCGGTCAGCAGTTGAAAGTCGTTATCAAAACAATCGACAAGGAAAAAGAGCGTATTTCCTTAAGTATCAAGGATACTCTGACTGATCCGTGGGAGCAGGTGCCGGTCTCGTTTCCTGAAGGATCGTTTCATACTGGGACCGTTGCCCGCCTGGACACGTTTGGCGCGTTTGTTACCCTAAGCGACGGCGTGGATGGTCTCCTTCATATCTCGAAACTCGGTTCCGGCAAGCGGATCAATCATCCCCGTGAAGTGGTCAAAGAGGGAGAACAGATCGAGGTCAAGATCGAGAGTATTGATCGCAGTAGCCGTCGTATCTCACTCGCACTTGCCGGGCCAGCCCGTGCTGCTGCGGAGGAAGAAGCTACAATGTCGGAGTTCCGCCGCCAGTCAGATGATGCCCCGAAAGGAATGGGGACGTTAGCGGATATGATGAAAACCAGAGTTCAGAAGGGTAAAAAATAGGTGGTTGGAAACTCTGCTGCTGAAAATGCTGATTGGGACAGCCGCTGCAAACAGTGTGGCCGCTGCTGTTTTGAAAAAATTGAGGACGAGCGGGGTAATATTTTTTACACGCAGACCGCCTGCCGCTTTCTTGATGTGGTCAGTCGTGAGTGTAAAATTTTTGAGCGCCGTTTTGAGATCAACCCAAGTTGTATCAAGTTAACTCCGGAATTAGTCCAAACCCTCCGCTGGCTCCCTCGTGACTGCGGCTATCACCACAAGGCTGTTGAGCCAGGTACCGGTTCTCAGAAAAGAAAAAAAAAGCCTGGCTCGATCTGATTTGATGCACAGATTGTTTTATTACCGGGGCAGCATGCGCTGCTCCGGTAATTCTCAGGCGGTCTACTTTAACTTCAAATTCTCAACCAAGCCAAAGACAACCTCAGCCCGGTTAAGGGTGTAAATGTGTACACCCGGAACGCCGTCATCAAGAAGTTCCTGCGTCTGTCGCCGCGCATGGGCTACGCCAACTTTTTGTACCGCAGCCGCCCCCCCATTTTGATCAGCCTGTTCCAGTTCAGCCAGAAACTCTGCCGGTATTGATGCTCCGCACAACGAGACGATTCTTTTTATAACTTTCAGGCTGACAACAGGAAGAATGCCCGGAATAATCGGTTTGGTTATTCCCGCAGCGCGCGCTCTTTTGACAAAGGCGTGATAGAGGTTGTTGTCAAAAAACAGTTGGGTTATGGCAAAATCAGCACCGTTATCCAGCTTGAGCTTGAGAGCCGTGAGATCTGCTTCAGGGCTGGTCGCCTCGGGGTGTGTTTCCGGGTATGCGGCAACCGCTATACCTTTTGCAGGGAACGACGACCGGATTAAGCCGACCAGGTCAGACGCATACTGCAGCGGGGAGGGGAGGGGAGCGGACACAGAGCCATCCTGCGGAAGATCACCCCGTAAGGCCAGTACATTGCTGACTCCGGCCGCTGCAAGATCGTCGAGAAAACGGGTCACATCCTCTGTTGAAGAGCCAAGGCAGGTCAGATGCGCCATCGTTTCAAGATTATATTCCTGCTGAATCCGGGTGACGATTTCAAGCGTATCGACATTGGTGCTTCCACCTGCGCCGTAAGTCACTGAAGCAAAAAGTGGCTTCAAGATGGTAAGGCGCTCTACTGTCTGAAAAAATGCAGGCCAGTCCTCACGGGTTTTCGGTGGGAAAAATTCAAGTGAAATAAATTGAGTATTCTGGTTGATCGAATCGATGATTTTCATAATTCTCCACGGCTGTTGATGTACGGGCAGATAATTCCTGTCAGTTTCTTTTATGTGAAAAAGATGACAAAAAGCAATAGAAGATTCGTCTCCGGTTTTTTGATTTGACAGTACGCAACCCGTTGACGTATACAAGTGAGCCGTTTTTATGTTTTTTACCAGCTAGTTAGCAAAATAATACTTCAAAGAGAGAACTTGAACCATGTTTAATTTGAAACCTGAAGTTGTCGCTCAACTCGAACGCGTGTTGGGCTCTGTGGAAATGCTGCTTCCGAAAGCGATTGCTCCGATAGACTGGCAGCACTGCCCCGCTGCCAACTGGCGTCGTCACTCCTTTTCCGGGTATCTTGAGCCGGTCAGAGTTACCGATACGACCACACTGGATGAACTACTTGGCGTTGAAGAACAAAAAGAGATCATGATCAGCAACACCCGTCAGTTTCTCGCAGGCCTTCCGGCAAATAACGCCCTGCTGTGGGGGTCGCGTGGTTCCGGCAAGTCTTCACTGGTCAAAGCGCTGTTAAATGAATTTTCCCCGCAGGGACTACGCTTTATTCAGGTCGAAAAGGAAGATTTGATCTATCTGTCTGAGATTTTCACCGCCGTTGAAAACCAGCCATATCGTTTTATTTTGCTCTGCGACGATCTGACCTTTGAGGTTGGAGAGTTGAGTTACAAAATGCTTAAAAGCGCTCTGGACGGCTCAGTTTATTCAGCACCGGAAAATGTTCTGATCTACGTTACCTCTAATCGACGTCATCTGCTGCCGGAATATGAATCCGATCATCTGGGTGGAAAATTCGTCAAAGGAGAAATGCAGCAGAGCGAAGCGATGGAGGAAAAAGTCTCCCTCTCTGACCGTTTCGGCATTTGGGTGGCTTTTTACGCATTCTCTCAGGATCGCTACATTGATGCAGTACGCCTGAATGTTGAAAAAGAGAGTAGTCAACGCAACGTGCATATTCCCTGGAGCAGTGCTATCGAAAATGATGCAATCCAGTGGTCGCATGACAAGAGCAAGCGTTGTGGCCGAACCGCTTATCAGT
>CAIRND010000097.1 GCA_903879825.1 uncultured Geobacteraceae bacterium | reverse complement strand
GGGCCGTTTAACTACGGTATCCGGAACATGGAGATTGGCAACAATCAGCTGTTCCTCGGCACAGCTTCCAATATGCTGGCTCCCGATCTTGTCCCGGGGTTTACCTCGTTCCAACCAGGTGCCGAAGTTTGGGCCATCCGTTAGAATATGAACATGGCCACACCCACACAGGGAAGAAGGGCGAATAAGCTGCAAGGTGTCCAAGGGGGCATTCTTGAAAAGTTTGTTGCTACTACTGTGTTGGCAAAACTTTCAACAATGTCCCCGAAGCTCCCCAAGTAATAGCTTTTCCATTACGGCAACACGGTTTAAAGGAGGTAGTGCCATGAAGAAGCCGCTGTTTCTTGAGAAGTTACTGGCTGGTATTACCGGCACAATTGTTCTTGTTTTCCTCTTCTTACCCAGTGCCTTTTGCCAGAACACGGGTAGTGATGAGGCGAACATTCATAACCAGCAGGGAATGGAGTATTTCAAAAAAGGCTTTTATAACCACGCACCCAAGCGTCAGGATGCCGAAGCGGAAAGGAATTATGAATTTGCAGTGAAAGAATTTTCGGCTGCGATTTCAAAAGATTCCTCATCTACAGAGGCGCATCGTAACCTGGCTCGGGTGTATCACGTTCAGAAAAACTTTGCCGGAGCAGCAGAAGAGTACAAACGAGTCACCGAACTTGCCCCGGGCGACCTCGATGCCTACGTGAACTGCGCCCTTGCCTGTATTGAACTGCAGAGGTTCGAAGAAGCGATTCAACTGCTGAAAGATGCCAAAGATCAGACATCTGATCCAAAGGCTCTGGATACCCTCGATTCATACATTGCGAAAGTCATCGCCCACCAGGCAAAGGGGGTGAGATAAATGATACGACATATAATCATTTTCATCGTCCTCCTTATCGGTTTTGCCTCACCAGTTTCAGCCGCTGATCCCCATTCGGCATATTACAGTGCTGACACAAACAAACTCCTCTGGTTTATCCATGCTTCCGACACACATATCGGGACTTCCGGATCAACTGACTCAACAAATCTCCAGTGGCTGACAGGTCAGGCAAAAAGTGTCATCAAACCAGGCTTCATCGTGGTTACGGGAGACCTTACCGACTCGACAAACGGAAATATTTTTGGATATCCCAACGGCCCCTATCAGGCCGAATGGGACCAATACATGAATGTTCTCACCACTAATGGCATGAACGCGAGCAACTACTTTGACATACCCGGCAACCATGACGCCTACAACGATCAATACTTCAGATACTATCTTGCTAATTCCATTCAGGGGAAGGCGACCGGAAGAACGCAGGCTTCCTGGACGAAGACCGTGTCGGGGTTGAAATATCACTTCCTCGGAATAAACAGTGCTGATAATACCGGGAAACCATTTAGTATTGCTTGGCCGTACGGCGATAATGCCGGCCTGGACACCAGCGAACTATCCTTTATCAGTTCAGAAATGACCGCCAACTCTGACGCCCAGCTGACCTTGGCCTTCGGACACCATCCCCTTGTCGCGACAGGTAATAACAGCGATACCTATCTCTTCTACGGGAAAGATGACTTTGTAAGCATTATGAATGGTAACGGGGCATCGATGTATGGGTATGGCCATACCCATGCCTCGTCGGAGAAGTTTTTCACCCAGAACATGACCGACGGGGTTTTCTACTTCAACGTATCAGCCCTTGGTAAAGGTAGTCCTAATAAGTACACGATCACGGCG
Source organism: uncultured Geobacteraceae bacterium (assembly GCA_903879825.1). GTDB lineage: Bacteria > Desulfobacterota > Desulfuromonadia > Geobacterales > Pseudopelobacteraceae > JACRCG01. The sequence goes on along the minus strand of CAIRND010000097.1, from coordinate 10,522 downwards.
ATCGACTGCAACGGCATCTCCTCCGTCACCCAGACCAAAGGTGCGTGGCCGGTGGTGCTCATAACTGCTCCTATGGACAGACGTCTGGGAGGAACTATCAACCCCTATGCGTACACGGTGACCAATTCAGTATCGAATCCGATCCGCGCCCTTGTCTTTGATCCGGCGACAGTCACTCAGGTTCAGTTCAGGGTGAACGGGGGTACCTGGCAAACGATGACGAGTGTGTTCGGTAATTCCGCTCTCTGGCAGGGGATATGGAATGCATCGACGCTGGCCGCTGGGGAGTATTCGCTGGAGGTTCAGGCCACAACAGGTTCGGGAGTGCGGACAGATGCGGTCACCACGTACGTTGAATCCCCACTGCCGACTGCCCCGGCTACCCTGACAGCAACAGCGGCCTCAAGCAGTCAGATCAATCTTACCTGGACGGACAGCGCCACAAACGAGCAGGGCTTCAAGATCGAACGCTGCTCCGGTAGCGGTTGCACTGGATTTACTCAGATCGCTACGATCGGCGCCAACGTGACCACGTATTCCAACACCGGACTCACCGCATCCACCAGCTACAGCTACCGTGTGCGGGCTTATAATGCAGCGGGTAATTCGGGGTATTCCACCGCCGCCACTGCTACGACAACAGCAGCTGCAATAGTACCCAATGCGCCAACTAGTCTGACCGCTACAGTCGCTTCCAAGAGCCAGATTAATCTTACCTGGAAGGACAATGCTACTAACGAGACCGGCTTCCGGATTGAACGATGCAAAGGAACGACCTGCACCAACTTCGCACTGATTGCCACCGTGGGTGTGAACGTCGCCAGCTATGCGAATATAGGACTTACGGCAAATACCACCTATCGCTACCGAGTTAGTGCCAATAACTCGGCAGGAACGTCGGGATATTCGAACATTGCTGCAGCAACGACACCAAGGCGCTGATATCAGTGGGATATACTGAGGCAGTTTATATTCCAGACCGGATAGCTGAAGATTTGCAGACTACATTTGAGATTGTATTTAAAAGAAAAAGCACATTTCCCTATAGAAAGAAGTTTTCCTGAAAAGCCAAATGCTCCGTGAAGAGGGGGCGGAAAGTTACGGATCTTCAGCTTGAAGATGGCCGGGCTGCCACGGATTATCCATGGTGAGCCCGGCTTTTTATTTTCAACATCATGATTCACCAAGAGGAATGATCATGGGAAAAATGCCTGGCTTTTTAAACAAACTTTCCATCAGGTTAGGAAGCACAGAATGGACCGAAAATCAGGACTGCACATAACGACATGTATTAGCGTAGCAGCAGTTGTAATCTTTACTGTTTGTGGTGGTTACTGCAGCGATAGTCATGCCGAAACTAAGTTTCTTAAAGTTACTCCATCCGCAGCTATCTCCGAATATACCCTCGTTTCGTCTGCTCGTTGCTTTGGAGACTCTATCGCTAGCTGCGGAAGCGTGACCCAATCTGCGACAAGCTGCAAGCGGAATTGTATTATCACAGTGAATGCTACCCCCTCCGATAGCTGGAGTTTCGACCACTGGGAAGGTGATGCCTCCGGAAGCGCCAACCCGACGACTGTCCGCATGACCTCAGACAAAATGGTCACGGCGATCTTTATCAGCAGTGCCCCACCTCCGCCGCCCCCACCGCCGACAGAGATCAACAGGGAGGTTATCGGCTATTTTATTCAGTGGGGGATATACGGCCGTGATTACTTCGTAAAGGATGTCGTAGACGCAGGCTCAGCAAAAACTCTGACCGCCATCAACTAAGCTTTTACCGGAATTTCTGACAACCTCACGTGTACCAGCCTCGCCACCTTTGCCGATTGGAGCAAGAGATTTGATGCCAGCGAAAGCGTGGACGGCGTTGCTGATACAATCGTCCAGCCATTGAAGGGTAACTTCAATCAACTCAAGAAGCTGAAGGTCCGCTATCCGCAAATCCGGGCACTGATCTCCATCGGCGGATGGACCGATTCTCCCCAGGCGGTGCAGGAGAAGATGCGCTACATAAACGACAACGGACTCAACCTGGATCAAATAGAGTATTAAGCAGTCCTTCATATCTAGTGTTCCATTGCAGTCTTCAGGGGGGCCGTTACGTTCTCCAGCTAAACACAGTGGGTACTTGGTCCCCTTCTCGTATGGCAATATTTTATCCAGTTCAATTGTATGGCGCCAGTCATCACCAAAATCATACGTGTATTGATCAAGCTGGTAATTTAAGATATAGGTTTTCTGATAGCAATATATTTTGAAATCCTGTAGTGAGAACCTTGATTGATTTATAAAGAATCAAAGCAAATCGTTCCAATGCTTCTGGAAGTTGTTGTCTGCCTGTCTATCTAATGCAGAATTTATTCATTATTTACAGTTGTGTGCCTTAAGGGACTTGATGGAGATAATATTTATGGATAGTGGTAGGAAGCATCCCAGATATAAACTAAATCTAAGTTGTCGCTTGATAGGGGGAAATGGCGAAGATTATACTGCACGGTTAATCGATATATCCTTTAGTGGTGCATTGATCCATGCTGAAACTGAAACTCATTTCAAGGTAGGTGACTTGTGTGACATGGTACTGATTTTAAACTCAGAAGAGCGTCCTACAAAGCGCACTTGTGAGATTGTAAGGTTTGATACTGATAATATTGGAGTGAAATATTTCACTTAACAACCCACCACTCATTTGATTAGTCATAACAAACCCCTCTCTGCAAATCTCAGATATTCACCCTCTCCAACAATGATATCTTTATACCCAGAAGCTAGCCAGCTTCAGATAACCTTCGAGTATAGGATTGTAGCTGCTAATTCTTTATCTGGAATGGACATTTCAGTTCTGTGGTCAGTAGTTCCAAAACGGATTCCATGTGCAATTTCCCTGTAATCCCACTTTTTAGTACAGGGCTCGCATCGCATACAAACCTTCTTACACGTATTAAGGCAGACCTCCTGGATCTGCCCTCAGTAACTATCTAATTTTCTGTTATTCAGTAGTTACTGAAAGGTGCCTATTTTTTAGCATATTGTTTCTCATGCCATTTTAAAAATAATTATATACGCGCAAAAATAACTATTGACACTATATTACAGCTAGTTACGCGCCATGCTTATTCACTATGCAAACCGTTAAAGTACCAGTTTATATGTGACATTTATGAAACTTATCCACAGTATCAACAGAGTTATCCACATATTTTGTGGAAAGCACGTATACCCCTGAAGTTACAGCATTGATGGTTCAAGCGTTGCCTTTGAAGCAATTGAGAGCATCGTTACCAATCCTGTACTAATATTTTGCCTTATAAACATGGTAACCAGCATATAATATTAATAATCCCAATAGAGTATGACGTATCTGTAAGCTATGTGGTAAAGCAGAAATCTGACTATGGGTCAAAACTATTGCCACAATTATCAATATAAAAATACCTAATCTTTTATTCATGTAAACTCCATATCTCGCTAGAATTAAACATATAATATAAGGACGGTAAATTGAAGTATGGTATTTGGCCACTACTATATTTTCTTAATAGCATACTTGGCTTGAAGCACAATATCCTGCTAAGGTGGAACTATATGTTTGTGAAAGAATAGTTATTTTAACTCTGCCAATATATCTCTATTAGCGGCTTGATTGTGCCCTTCTTCTTTTGCTACCAGTCGAAAAAAATCACATTGAGAGCAATTCGCAAGTTTCATCCCAAGGTTCCTTGAACTTTCCCACCACACAGAGTCCCGGTAACACCCCAGCAAGTCCTCCCGCCATTCTTTCCACTGTTCATGCCATTAACACGGGTTTCAATAGCTGCTTGGCATACACCGAGCTCAGCAGTTTTTACTCCGCCTTTTTCTCACCCACATTTCTTAAACTCCCAGCAATTAATAGAACCCATTGTTCCACCTCCCATTATAATAACAAGTTACAGCTATGGGACTGATTTTGTCGGATTACTGGATCCTTTCAAGCTCACGACAGTCGCGATACATCAGATCAAACAGTAAACGATATATCCTCACTCATGACTCGACTAAAAGCCATCTCCTGAGCCAACTCTAAGCACATACCCTGCTTCCGCAATTGGTTAACAATAAGACCAAACCTCTGCTTCTCTTCTGGTGTCAGCACACAGTAGTCTGGAGATTCTGGAGAGCAACAAACGGAATTCACTCCAGTACCTTTGAGCGTGTCACTCATAGTGCCTTTCTTTTTCGAACTACCTTTGGTTCTCTCTTGGATGTAGCAACACTTACCTCCTTTTTAGATTTTGTCGCATTCATTACCCATTCTGCTAGTTTCTGCTGCTCTTCGCTTGCTGGTTTCGCCATGTCTGCTGCTGTACGGATACCTTCCGATTCTGCCCATTCTCTACCGAATATTGCGACACAATCTGCTTTGGTTAATTTGCTCAATGTTTGTCTCCTATTGGTTTGTTTCAACTGAAAGTAGAAAAGCGTCACACTTTTAGAAAGTTATGACGCTGTCTGGTGTTATGGTGGAGGTGGTGGGAATCTCGTCGTCTAACACCAACCACACGTAACATACTGCTTTTACTAAACATAAATACAACTAAGCTGTGTCGAATGGATACCCCTGTGGATCACCTGAATGGCACACCGAGAGACCTCCGTGTAAATGTGCCATGATTGTCGTAACGTTACACTTATTTCATGCTTGGATTCAAGAGAATAGTTCTTTCGGACTACGGTTCGATTCCTATTTCAGGAATACAACAATGTCCTTTCAAATCGTACTACGCCAGAAATGTATTATCAATTTAAGACTCTTGTGGTTGCTTGGGAGGGTAAGGTGTTGGGTGACTCATGTAATGGCGTTGGAGACTGTATTTGGCAGTTTCCCTGCATTTGTAACAGTTGTGTAGGTGTGTAGGTGTGTGCCGCTTCCGAATATTTCCCCCCACCACATTTCAATGCCTATCCTCTGAATGCAATTAACGCCAAACATTCTTGCCCATATCATCCAACTAGTACCGGACTATTGTTAGCTGCTTGGCTCTCTTGTCAACTTAGGTAAGGAAGGGTGTGGAGTGTACTCAGATTATGCTTTGGCGAGCTGTTTTGGCTGCTGAAACATGTTATTTGAACAGAGTGTAATGGCCTATAGCCTTCTGTCATTTATTATATTCTGCATCAATCTTTCTTAATTCACGTTGGTATCTTTCATTTTCTTCTCGAAGCTGCCTATTTTTCTCTGCTTGAATTTCTCGTTGTTGTTGATCGGATTCTTCTACAAGTTTTTTTCTTTCTCGTGCTCTTTCAATTTCGTATCTGGCACTTTCTTCACGCAATGCTTTTATTTTTCGAGTGGCAGCCTCATCCTCTATTTTGCCCTGTCGTTCTAATTCTTCTCTCTGTTTGCGATATCCCTCGGCACTCTTAGTGGCACTTTCATAATTTTCACGATACATATTTGCTTTTTCTTGTAGCTTTTGTAATTCATGAACCTGTCCTTAAACACTTGAATCGGACGTAGAATCACTCGCAGGCGGCGGTGATGGTTCTATTACTCTCTCCGCAGTTGAAGGTTGTACTGATGGTTTTACTGATGGAGCATGGTCCCGAGAAGTCTTTGAGATTATAGGTATGACTATGAGCATAAGTATACCAAGTGTTGCTAATAATATTATAGCTCTCTTATTGGCTGGAGGTGTGGCAACCTTTGTTTCAAGAGAATGTTGTGCAGTATTTTTTTTCCGCAACCTGAATGCCAATGCTCCGATGTATATAAATAGCATTGCTGGTGCTACGGGATTATTACTGCTGAGACCGCCAGCAACTGCAAAACCGAATACAACAAACAGCACTTTTTCTAAACTACTAAGTGGAGTCCGTTCTTTAGGCGCAGCAGAATTGCGATATTCCGCTTCCTTTTTCTCTGGTGCGGGTTCTGTGGGTTTTGCGGTCTGTTTTGATTCCTGAGCTGGTAGTAGTTTTTCATTTACCTCATCAAGCATGCTGTTGCAGTGCCTGCATTTCTTAGCTACGGCGAGGATTTCCTCACCACATAATGGACATGGCTTTGTGTCTCTTTGGGGCGCATTCGGGATAACTTGAGGGTGCTCGGTGACTGGATTCGATTCTTTTTTTACGCCAAATTTAGTCTGACACTTCCGGCAGGTTGCTGTTATGCCCCCATCAGGTATCTTATCTTCGGGAACTTCAGCACTCCAACCACAACCAGGGCAAGTGACGGTCATTTGGTCAATCTCCTATACACTTTCGACATCAAGAGTGGGGTATGAGCGAAATATCCCATCGAATCAATGAGGCATTCTATCGAAAGAGTGGGTAAAGTCAATATAAACCCATAGATACTATGGTTCTAAATCCCTCCCAAAACGCCATGATATGGCACACGGGGGGAGTAATGAAAACAGCCAAGGCTTTGCTTGGAGCCAGAATCAAAGAGCTTAGGAATGCTCCCCCATATCTGCGGTATCTGCTCTCATCATATTTGGTATGGTTACTGGTGTCAGTTTGTGGCTTCCAAATTCCTCTTTTAAACAGGTTTTGCAGTGTGATGAAGGGTAAGGTGAAGGCTAAGTCAAGTTCGCTTCCCCGCTGCTGCCCGTATTCTGGCCTGTCTCAAAATATCTGCATTATCCTGAATCAGCTTTGATAGCTCTCTCCCATCGTCCAATGTCAGACCATTCTTTTTGTAGTCGTCCTCCACAGTCATCATGTAAATTTCTTCGGCTCCCACGAAGTCGATCTTTTTGTCAAGCAAAGCTGACTCACTGATGAAAACTGTAATTCCGATTGCAGATATTATTTCATCACTCCCCACGATCCTCTTTTCGGTCAGAAAACCATTTACCGCAGGACATGATCTGTAAAAATATTGGTATGCGGCCTTTCCCTCTCTGGTGTGCTTGTCCCAACTTTCTTCAGGCACACCTCCGATGTAGTACCTTTCTTTTGGAAAGCTGGTTTCGATCACAGTCAAATATTCAGATGATTTCATCCTCTGCCAAACGAACGGAAATGTTAGGTTCATGCCGCATTTACAGGCTACCATTCCCCGTAGGCAGATATATTTGACAATCCCAGGAAGATTTAACCGTCCAATGGTATCCTCGAACAATTCACGATTACCCCCATGCAATGGAAGCCGACAATTTTTAAGCCTGTCTCCCCATAGCATCCAAGCTGATGCAATTCTGAAGTTGAATGAATTCAGTTCAGATATGGTGGAATCCGATAGTTCTTGGTCGGTAGCTGTCTTTAACATAGTTAGTGTTCTGGGCTTTTGGGGGCGGTTCTCCATTATCTGCATCATATCCGCCACAGAGCGATCCTTGTCAGATTTTGCAAGCCTCTGGATAAGGTACTGGATTACGGCAACGTCACCGCCTATTTTCTGTCGGAAAGTCTTGCTTCTGGCTGCAATCAGCGTAAGAGCAACTGCCCAAACATCCCCCACGCCAACCTCTTCAAATGCCACAAGAACCATTCTGTTCCAGAATCCCACCGGATCAGCGGCATGATAGTTCAGGGCATACCGGACTGAATCTAACACAGCTCCACGTCTGATTGACTTCTGGCATGCACTTGAAAATCTCCATTTGCAATTAACGTCACTGACGGTATCCGCTTTCACGTCCAGCAGTTCAAACTGTTCCAATTCCTCTATCAGATATTCCTCAAGCAGGGATTCAACCGCATGAAACGGGATTTTCTCGCTCATCAGGTCAGACACTGCAAATGCTGAGTATGTTGGGGACTGCAAGGTATTTCGTTCAAGCAGTGACATCTGTTGCATATCTGGCGGTGCTGGAGCGGAAGCCGGGGGCATTACGCAACGGGGCTCCCTTCAGGCAATGGGATCTGCCGGAAGCAATGAGTGAAGTTAGAATACTCCTTGAAGAACGCTCTGATGGCGACCGGCAGTTTGTCGGTATCCTGACAGTAGTTGGTCGCTACGGACTCGAACCTGTTGCCAGTGCTTGTACACAGGCACTGGCTGACAAGACCGTCAGTAGTGATGTCATACTCGCCATTCTGTCCAAACGGCACGACGAACAACCACTGGAACAGGTTCAGTTGTCAGCACAACTGCCGCTTCTCACGGTGGTTCCGATAGCAGATTGTAAACGCTATGATCGCCTTATGAAGGGAAGTGTTTATGGTACTGCGTGACCGATTGATGGAGGCCATCGGATCCCTTGGTTTGTACGGCATGAAGGCAACATTCGATGAGATCCTGGCGGCTGGGATAAAGAGCAGGGCTACACCGGACAAGATACTCTGTGATCTTCTGGAAGCGGAGATGGCAGAGAGAAAAGTCAGAAGCATCCGCTACCGTATGAGCCTGGCAAAGTTTCCGGTAGATAAAGCTCTTGACTGCTTCAATTTCAAGGAGTCGCCAGTTAATGAGATGCAGGTACGCCACCTTCACGAAGGGAGCTTTCTGTCTGATCAGACCAACGTCATTATGGTGGGGGGCACCGGCAGCGGCAAAACGCACCTTGCCATTGCAATCGCCCGACAAAGCGTCAGAAACGGCGGGAAAGCCAGGTTCTTCAACGTACTGGATCTGGTGAACCAGCTCGAACAGGAAAAGCTGAATAACAAAGGCGGCAACCTCGCTGAACATATGGCACGGCATGATTTGGTTGTACTTGATGAACTGGGCTATCTGCCATTCTCCAGAAGCGGTGGCCAGCTCCTGTTTCACCTAATCTCGAAACTGTATGAGAGGACATCATTAATCATCACAACCAACCTGACGTTCGGAGAATGGCCGCAAGTGTTCGGGGACAACAAAATGACCACGGCCCTTCTGGACAGAGTCACGCATCACTGTGAAATAATCGAAACCGGGAATGATAGTTGGAGAATAAAAACGAGGATCAATAACTGAAAACAACTACCTGGGGTGGGTCAATTTTGGACGCCGATGGTGGGTCAATTTTCGAAGCCGATTGACAGGAGGGGGGGAGTAGGGGTGAACTGAGGTTGGTTCACCTGAAACAAAAGGGCATCATCGTTTAGCTGAATGCGTTGCTGAGTAAATTCGAGATACATACGAACAGTTGCTTCACAGAATAACATATACAGATCGCTAGACTTGTCCAGCCTGATATTACTTTTCTGAAGAATGTTATCTGCAAGATTTTCGGCAAAGTGGGGGAGGCTTTCTTCAGGGTGAAGACCAGATATGGGAACACTTCGCAAATCTGTTATGGTTTGAATCGCTTTTTGATAATTCGGAATGGTGTCGTGCTTCCAGATATTACCCGCTTCAACAGGAAAAGGGCCAGACCTGCTAAGCTTGTTCTGCTCAGCCGAGAGGATACGTTCCAGTTCCTTATCGAGGAGTTTCTTCAGTTCGTCCCAACTAATCATGTAGGCCGCTATCCCTGCTAAGTATGATTCAAAGCAGACTCGTAATGCCCTTGCCAAAGATCGGGCAACGTGGAGACTTCGGGTCTGCAATGACCGCCTATATTCTCGCCTGTATAAGTCCTCCCTGATGCCTTCGGGGACTAATACTCTGAAGTAATAAATGCCATGTCGGGAGAGAAACAGATAAGAGTCTGCATGAACCATAAACGCCCCTGTGAGTGGATCACCTTTGTGGATCACCATCTACACAGAGACGTTTAGTGCAAGGTTTTATCTTGCAGTTACAGCATGTTACAAATAAATTGGTGGAGGTGCCGAGAGTCGAACTCGGGTCCAAACGCTCTTCGATGCTAACGTCTACGCTGATAGATTGACTTTTGTTTTAAGTCCAAGGTAAGCCATCAATCAAGGCACCAGGAACCGATTCCTAAATACGACGATTATCGGATCATCCTCGCCGTCCCATTACAATTACTTCTTTTTGACAGCCGAAGGGTTACACAGGGAGTTAAGTCTACCCTCTAGCTCGCTTGGATTCCGAAGATTCCAAGGCTGGTACTAAGCAGCAAGTGCGCCTGCGAAGGCGTAATTGTCTGCAGCTGTTGTTGTGTTGTTTGCATTCATTGTTTAGTGGATTATTCTAGAGGCCAACCACTATCCTCCCAGCGCAATCAGGATCTATCTTCGCCTGTCGAAACCTTTACACCCCCATAAAAAATAAAATTACTTTCACTTTTCGAACGTACTAATCCCTGTTCCTGGCCTTCAGCGCCTGCGACATCTCGCGCTGACTATCTTTCGTTTTCATATCCTCGCGTTTATCGTACAGTTTCTTTCCTTTAGCAAGTCCTATCTCAACCTTGACCAAGCCGTCCTTGAAATAAAGTCGCAGAGGGATGACCGAAAGCCCCTTCTCCCGGATTTTACTGTACAGTCGGTCAATTTCGCTGCGGTGCAACAGCAGTTTGCGGTTGCGATCCGGTTGATGGTTCTGGCGGTTGCCAAACTCGTATTGAGAGATGTTCAGGTTATGCAGGAAGGCTTCACCGTCACGTACCAGCATGAATGAGTCATTGAGGTTTGCCTTGCCTGCCCGTAGTGACTTGACTTCAGTCCCTTGCAGCACCAATCCCGCCTCAAACTT
>CAIRND010000096.1 GCA_903879825.1 uncultured Geobacteraceae bacterium | reverse complement strand
TCACCGTATCATCCGGCAGGCCCTTCGCGCCATGATGACGGGTGATTTCATTGCCGAGAATGGTGCCGGTCACGCGATCGACATTGGTGATCGGCAACTCTGCACACACCTTTTCACCCCGTTCAATAGCTGGTTGACACAAATCCAGAAGCCGGGTCATGTCAATCGATTTCTCCAGACCGTGATCCTGCTTTTCGGTGCAGTAATGTCCCACATTAAGCCCGACTTTCGGCTGATGGAGGATGCTGGAGAAGTCAAGCCCCTGAGCTTTCCAGTGGGTAATCGCTTTGTTCGCCTCCAGTACATCACAACGGCCAACCATTTCGTTCAGCGTACGGAAGCCGAGTTGCGCCATGATTTCACGCAGTTCCTGAGCGACAAAGCGCATAAAGTTGATAACGTATTCCGGCTTGCCGCTAAAGTTCTTGCGCAGGGCAGGATCTTGAGTCGCCACACCGGTCGGACAGGTGTTGCTATGGCAGACGCGCATCATAACACAGCCGAGAGTAACCAGCGGAGCGGTGGCAAAACCGAACTCCTCGGCACCCAGCAGGGCGGCAATGGCAACGTCGCGGCCGGTTTTCAGCTGACCATCGGCTTCGATGATGATGCGGCTGCGAAGATTATTCAGCAGCAGGGTCTGGTGTGTTTCAGCCAGGCCAAGCTCCCAGGGGAGTCCGGCATGTTTGATGCTGGAGATCGGTGAAGCGCCGGTACCACCATCATAGCCGCTGATCAGCACGACGTCGGCGTGGGCCTTGGCAACACCCGCAGCAATCGTGCCGACACCAACTTCGGACACCAGCTTGACGCTGATGCGGGCGCGGCGGTTGGCATTTTTCAGATCGTGGATCAGTTCGGCCAGATCCTCAATGGAGTAAATATCATGATGCGGTGGCGGCGATACCAGACCGACACCCGGTGTGGTGTGACGTGTTTTGGCAATCCATGGATAAACTTTGTGGCCGGGAAGTTCGCCCCCTTCACCCGGCTTGGCCCCCTGTGCCATCTTGATCTGCAGCTCACCGGCGTTAGTCAGGTAGTCGCTGGTGACACCAAACCGTCCTGAAGCAACCTGCTTGATCGCGCTGTTCTTTGAATCGCCCAGCTCGTTAGTCCAGGTAAAGCGTTCCGGATCTTCACCACCCTCACCGGTGTTTGATCTGCCACCGATACGGTTCATGGCGATTGCCAGCGCTTCGTGAGCCTCTTTGCTGATGGAGCCGTATGACATGGCGCCGGTTTTAAAGCGCTTCATGATCGCTTCGACCGGTTCTACCTCCTCAAGCGGCACGGAAGGCATGTTCTCTTTGAATTCAAGCAGACCGCGCAGGGTGTAGTGGCGAGTGTTCTGATCGTCGATCAAAGAGGAAAATGTTTTGAATTCACGATAATCGTCGGTACGGGTCGCTTTCTGAAGCGAAGTGATCGTCAGCGGATTGTACTGATGCTCTTCACCATCCTTGCGCCACTGGTAGACACCGCCGGCGGAAAGTGTCACCTCAGGGGCAACTCTCTCCGGATAGGCACGTGCGTGACGTTCCATCAACTCGCGGGCGATTCCGTCGATATCTGTTCCACCGATACGTGATGGTGTCCAGGTAAAATAACGTTCAACGACAGAACTGTGGAGACCGACCGCTTCGAATATCTGGGCGCCGCGATAGCTCTGAACGGTGGAGATTCCCATCTTTGCCATGGTCTTGACGATACCTTTGATGGAGGCTTTGATGAAATTCTTGATCGCTTTTTTATGATCAAGGTTCGGCAGCATACCCTGCAGAATCATATCGTCCAGAGATTCAAATGCCAGATACGGGTTGATGGCATTGACGCCATAACCGAGCAGCACGGCAAAGTGATGCACCTCACGCGGTTCACCGGATTCAAGTATCAGCGAAACGAGTGTACGTGTACCGCTGGTAACCAGGTGGTGATGCAGGCCGGACACCGCAAGCAGGGCCGGAATTGCGGCATTGTTCCGGTCGACGCCACGGTCGGAAAGCACCAGGATGTTACTGCCGGCTTCGACCGCCACATCAGCTGCGGCAAAAAGTGCTTCAAGTCCCTTTTCCATGGCACTGGCACCACGTGACGCAGGAAAGAGCAGAGACAGAGTGGCAGATTTAAAACCGGGACGATCAATCTGGCGCAGTTTTTCAAGTTCCTGATTGCAGAGCAGTGGCTGCTGAAGCTTTATTCTCCGGGCGTTTGACGCCGTCGGCTCCAGCAGGTTCCCCTCCGAGCCGATCAGGGTGATGGTGGAGGTGACGATCTCTTCACGGATCGGGTCGATGGGCGGATTGGTCACCTGGGCGAACAGCTGTTTGAAATAGTTGTACAGTAGCTGATTCTGATTAGAGAGTACCGCCAGCGGTGTGTCCGTACCCATCGATCCAAGCGGTTGAATGCCGTCACGCGCCATCGGTCCCAAAACGACCCGTTGATCCTCGTACGTGTAGCCAAACGCCTGCTGGCGCTGGGATAACGTGCTAAAATCCGGGAGGTGCATATTGGATGTGGTCGGCAAATCTTCCAGCAGAATGTGATGTTCTTTCAGCCACTGACCATAGGGGTTCGCAGCCGCCAGATCCCGCTTGATCTCTTCATCAGGAACAATACGTCCCTGTTCCGTATCGACCAGGAACATCTGCCCCGGCTGGAGGCGCCCCTTACGCAGGATACGGGTTGGTTCAATCTGCAGCACTCCGGCTTCTGACGCCATGATAACCAGATCATCCGTGGTAATGTAATAGCGTGACGGACGCAGTCCGTTACGGTCAAGCACCGCGCCGATACAGCGGCCATCGGTAAAGGCGATTGCAGCCGGCCCATCCCACGGTGCCATCAGGCACGAATGATATTCGTAAAACGCCCTCTTCTCCTCGCTCATCTCAGTATGATTTTCCCACGGTTCCGGCACCATCATCATAATGGCATGCGGCAGGGAGCGGCCAGTCATAACCAGCAGTTCCAGGCAGTTATCGAACATGGCTGAATCAGAACCGTTGCTGTTGATGATCGGCAATATTTTTTTGATGTCGTCACCGAACAGCTCGCTGGCAAAAAGATTCTGACGGGCGTTCATCCAGTTAACATTGCCGCGCAGGGTATTGATCTCGCCGTTATGGGCCAGAAGGTGATACGGGTGGGCACGATCCCAACTGGGAAAGGTATTTGTGGAGAAACGGGAGTGAACCAGAGCGATAGCACTTTCCATCGCATCGTCACATAGCTCAGGATAGTATTTATCTACCTGCACCGGCATAAGCATGCCCTTGTAGATTATGGTGCGGGTGCAGAGACTGCTGACATACCAATACTCGTCAACACCGGCACGCCGGATCTCGTTGGTAGCCCGCTGATTTATGATATAGAGCATGCGATTGAACGCCTGCTCGTCAGGACAGGTGACCGGGCGCTTGAGGAATAACTGTCGCACCATCGGCTCGCCTTCCCAGGCGGTATTCCCCAGGGAGGAGTTATCGGTCGGCACGTTACGCCAGCCAAGGATTTCAACCCCCTCCTCAACCAGGATTTTTTCCAGGATATGACGGGCACTGTTTCGCTCTGTTGCCTTCGGTGAGGTAAAGACCATACCGACGCCATAGTGGAACGGCTCGGGAAGCTCAATACCAAGGGGGGCACAGGCGGCACGAAGGAAACTGTCCGGCATCTGAATCAGGATACCGGCACCATCTCCAGTATTTGGCTCACAGCCGCAGGCACCGCGATGATCCAGATTAACCAGGACCTCAAGTGCCTGCCTGACTATCTCGTGGGATTTCTTCCCCTTTATATTGACAACAAAACCGACGCCGCACGCGTCATGCTCGAATTGAGGATCGTAGAGGCCCTGTTTTGCTGGTGGTCGGTTGTTTTTCATAGTGGTAACCTTTGTGATTTTGTGTGTATTAAGTGGCCCGCGACTGGTACGGGAAATTTTTATTAGCAGATAGTGTGCCACAGTGACATTATCGTTCGGCTCTGGTAGCCGCAGTGCGGTTTGTTAACTAGTTAAGTTGACAGGCCACTAGTTGCTTCGGATATTTCGCCAAACAGCCCAAGCACATATGAGTAACATTCATACACACATGGGTACGCACCATTCAGCATCAGAGTTAAGAATCAGTGATAGATCGAATATTACCAACCGATTCCCTCTAACTTCGGGCAACAGCAATTGCTATTTCTGCATGAGCACCGCCACAAACTCTTTTTCAGCCTGGCATTCACATGATATTTCCAACTCCTTTCCGCTTGACGAGCATGGGTTGACGGGCTACAACTGCCTCATGAACCTGCTTACTCATCTCAACCCCCCTCAAAAAGATGCCGTTCTGCATGGCGAAGGACCGTTGCTTATTCTTGCGGGCGCCGGCTCGGGCAAAACGCGCGTTATTACCAACCGCATAGCGTATCTCGTCCGTGAACGGGGGGTGCGCCCGTGGAACATCCTGGCGGTAACCTTTACCAACAAGGCGGCACGCGAAATGGCCGAGCGGGTGGCCAGACTTCTCGGCGGCGGCGATGCGCCGCTTATATCGACCTTCCATGCCGCCTGCGGTCGCATCCTTCGGCGCGACATACACCATCTCGGCTTTCAGTCATCCTTTGCTATTTACGATGACCGCGATAGCGACCGACTACTCAAGGACGTCATCGCCGAGATGGATCTGGATGAAAAACGCTTTGCCGTCAAAGCGGTTTCAGCGCGCATTGATGATTTCAAAAACCGGGGTCTTTTTCCGGAAGATATCGGATCCATCCCTCCCGGTGATGTCTACAACCAGAAAGTTGTCGAGATCTACGCCGCCTACCAGGAACGTCTTAAAAAATGTAATGCCCTGGATTTTGGCGACATGATGACCCAGACCGTTCGCCTTCTCACCCGCTTCCCAGAAGTTTGCAGAGCGTATCAGGAACGGTTTCAGTGGTTGCTGGTTGACGAATATCAGGACACCAATCCGGTTCAGTACAACCTGATCCGCCTGTTGGCCGGAGATCGTAAAAACCTCTGTGTTGTCGGCGACGATGACCAGTCGATCTACTCCTGGCGCGGAGCGGATATCCGCAATATACTTGAATTTGAAAAAGATTTCCCCGGCGTAAAAATCATCCGGCTGGAACAGAACTATCGCTCTACCGCCACCATCCTGACTGCCGCCGGCGAAGTGGTAAAACAAAACTTCGGCCGTAAAGGGAAAATACTCTGGACCGAAAATCAGTCCGGGGAGAAAATCCACTATGAACGGGCCGAGTCAGATCGTGAAGAATCCCGTTTTGTCGTGCGTGAAATCGGACGACTGAGAAACATCGGTGTCCCGCTGGAAGAGATGGCCGTTTTCTACCGCACTAATGCCCAGTCACGCCTGATTGAGGAAGCTCTGGTCGGCAACGCCCTTCCCTACCACATCGTCGGCGGCGTCCGCTTTTACTCACGCATGGAGGTCAAGGACATCCTGGCCTATCTGCGGGTACTGGACAATCCGGCTGACGAGGTTTCGCTGAAACGGATCATAAATGTCCCTGCCCGGGGCATCGGCACCTCAACGGTAGACAAAATTTCCGCAGTGGCGCACCGACAGGGGAACAGTTTTTACGATGCACTGCAGGACGCCGCTCGCGATGGCCTGTTAAGCGGAAGCCCTCGTGGCAAGGTAGCTGCCTTTGTTGCCATGTTGGAAGTATTTCGTGAAAATGCTGCCGGCAGCAGCTTGGCAGAACTAACCCGTTCGGTCATGCAGGGCAGTGGCTACCTGGAGCGGTTAAAGAACAGCCGGGATGAGGATGACGCCGAACGACTGGAGAATTTGGAGCAGTTGCTGGCGGCAATCGAGGAATTCAGCGAGAAAAATCCTGAAGCGGGTTTGTCTGAGTTTTTGGAGCAGGTATCTCTGGTTTCCGATCTGGAGCAGGGTGAAGCGGGTCAGCCGTCGGTTACTCTCATGACTCTGCACGCCGCCAAAGGGCTCGAATTTATAGCCGTCTTCATGATCGGCATGGAGGAGAAACTTTTTCCGCACGCCCGTTCTCTGGATGATTTAGACGGCATGGAGGAGGAGCGACGCCTCTGCTACGTCGGTATGACCCGCGCACGGGAACGACTTTATCTGCTGAATGCCCGCCGCAGGTACCTGTTCGGCCAGGAGCAGTGCAATCCACCATCACGTTTCCTCAAAGACATCCCGGAGGAGTTGATGGCTGAGGGGGGGGGAACAGATTATCGCAGGGGCGAGACGATGCACCGCCCGTATGTCCATACGCAGCAGGAAAGAGCGGTTCACCAGACGGCCCCTCAAGCAGCAGCTCACAACCTATCGGCGATCGCCGACACCTTCATCGATGAAATAGAGAGTGTTCCTGAACCTTCCGATGAGAACTGTGGCGTATATCCCGGCATGAAAGTGCGTCACGGCAAGTTTGGCGTCGGTACCGTCAGGAAAGTTGAGGGCGAGGATGAAGGACAAAAAGTTATTGTCTGGTTCAACTCGGTGGGGCCAAAAAAACTCATGCTGAGATTTGCGGGACTGGAGCGGGCATAGCTACAAAAATCTGCGTAAAAAACCAATGGTTTAAAGTTTTATTTCATGCTATTCGATACACCGCTAGTAAGTATATTTCCCCTTGTCGTTTAAGCTGGAGCCCACCCTGAATTTTGTGCATTTCCATAGCGTGCGTAACTTGATGGTGAGTGGTCTATGAGCGACGTACTTTCTTTTTACTTTAACGGGGCGATTGTGCAGGCGGTGAGGGTTCATATCGCCGGACAGTTGGTAACGGTCAAAGACGCCCGAACATTCCCCTTTGATGAGCTGGACGTTTTTCTCTCCACATGCAAGGAGAAAGTCTGCATTGTCTGCAGCAACCCCCAGATCTTCCATCAGGACATTATCCACCTCCCTCCGGCAGCCGGTAAACTATATGACGATCTGGTGCGCGCTGAAATTCATAAAACGTATCCCGATTTAACCTCTTTCAGTATCTTTCACCGTACGGTCGGCGAAGCGACCATAGACACCAGGCTGTACAGCAAAATCGTGGTGTTCAGCTATCCGGATGATTTTCTTTCCGACTTTATTCAAACGATTAATCGCCACGGCATGGCGATTTCTCATGTCTACCCGGCTCCCTGTTCCATCTCCAGACTGGCGCTCTCCACCTGCAGTGCAGATCCCGGTCAACCGCGCATCTTCATCGCAACTCTTCCGGGAGAAAAACTGATCCTCGTCAGCGAAAACAACGAGCTTGAATTCCTTAGAAAAATGCCCTCTTTTGATAATACCCTGCTTCCAGAAGATGCCAACAATATCAACATGACGATTGATTACTGTTTGCAAACTCTGCGCGTACGCCCCATTGAAGCGGTTATGCTCAATCAATCCGAGCTGTCCGGGGAACACCCGCCTCATATTTCCGTGCCATACCGGGCTTCGCTACCACCACAATTGGCAAATGTCCCTCCCCATATCATCCAGGAGTATCTGGCGCCGGTTGCCGCCGCCCTGCATCGGACCGAATCACCCGGTATCGGCACCATCTTGCCGTCAGATTACGCGCTGTTTTCTACACACAAAAAACTTCTCACCGCATCAGCCGCAGTCATGTGCCTTTTGGCTCTGCTGCTGACCGGATATCTAGTGACGGAGTGGCTGGTTATTTCCGATTTGAAGTCAAAAGTTGGCCGGGCCAGAACCGAATTAAGTGGTTCCGCTAGCGAAATAGCTGCCTTCAAAAAGCTGGATGCAGAGGTAAATAAGCTCAAACAGCCGTTGGATTTTATCAACAAGCACAACATATCGCTCAATCCGGCTGCCGCGCTGGCAGCCCTTGTGTTGCCCGAATCGAGGAATTACCTGGTCAAGGGGGTCACGATTCGCAGCGGAGAGGGGGCTTTGGAGGTCCAGATCGATGGAACAATAGACGCATCCGGCTACAGTGACACCCAGGCCGTTTTTGAAGAGACGGTCGCACGAATCGCGGCAATTCCCGGCTATGCGGTATCATCAAGCACCGTTGATATTAAGCAAAAAAACTTTACGGTACAGGCCCGCTACAACGGCAGGGAGCCGCAACACAAATGAATAAGAGTGCGAGTGGATATGCGGGCGTTCTCCAACCATTAAAAGTGCGTTTTTTTATTGCAACGACACTGCTTCTGGCCGTGGCTATCACCGGTACGCAGCTGTACAAAAGCCGTATGTTACTTAAAAACACATTAGAAGGCTTGACCAAGGCACAGAGCGGACTCGCCCTGGTCAAAGAGGCAAGCGCCAACCGGAGACTTCTATTGACGACGTTGCAGACGCAGCTCGGCCAAGGGAGCCACTCCAGTTCTCCAGAGATGGTTCTTTACCAGAAAGTCGATGATATCAAGGCACGCCTCAATCCGGAAGATATGACCATCACGGCGGTGGAAAGAAAAGGAGGCGAAGCGTCACTCCTTTATACCCTCACCTTCAACAGCAAGGATTTCAATAACCTGCTCAATGCAGTCAATTATCTGCACGAAGCCACTTTTCCCTCAAGCCCAGTCAGCTCCGTTGCCGTGACACAGTCCGCAGCGGGTGAAAAAGCCGGAGTTCACTTTAAAGTTACCGGCAGAATCGTTACGAGCGAGAAACCGAAACCATGAGCAGCGACAAAACTATACCGATCATATTTTTCGTGGTTTTTCTCGTTATCGCCCTGCCGGTCGCACTGTTTTTCCGAAAGGCACCGGCGGCGACTCTGACCGCCTCTGAAAAGGAGCTGATTGCCTTTTCTTATAAGCCGGTTTCACTGACGCTGCCGCCTCCGCAGACCACTTTTCCCCCCATGGTTTCCCCCGTGAGAGCAACGCCAAAACAGAGCGGGGATTTTTTATCTAATAACAGCAGACAGCCCCCCGCTGCGAGCACCACAGTTGTTACCGCCCAGAAGGCTCTGCCGCGTTCTTTGACTAGCCTCCCGGTAGTTTCCATGATATATTTCGCCGGCTCGACACGGATGGCCATTATAGATAACCATGTCGTCAATGAAGGTTCCCCTTTGAATGGCGGTATAGTCGCAAAGATTGAACAGACCCGGGTGCTGGTGCGCAAGGCGGGGAAGGATATATGGCTAACCACAAACTAAGGGATAGAGCAACACGGCTCGCCGCACTCCTTCTCGGGCTTATGCTTATGGCAGCCGTGACGGCATGCTCGACCGGAAGACAGAGTACCGCTTCTGATGAACATCTCATAAAAGAGAGCGTCCCCCGCTCACCGGCATGGAAGGCAGACCAAAAAACGCCACCAGCAGAAGCTTTGCCGCCTGTTTTTGTCTCCATGACTGAAGAAATCGTCCCGCTCAAAACCAAAATCGTCAATATCGTGGTCAGAAACAGCCCGCTCGGCGATGTCCTGCATATCATAGCCAATGCGAGCGGCTTGAATCTTCTGGTTGATCGGGATGTCCCGCTCGACCAGCCCATGACCCTCTCCCTCAGAAACGCTACGGCAGAAGATGCCTTAAAAACCGTGTTCTCAAGTGCTGATTGCTTCTACACCATTACCAATAATGTTCTCAAAGTGGAATCCGTCGGAACCAAGGTCTTCGAACTGGGGCATCCCGCTCTCGTCAACTCCTACTCAATGGATGTTGGCGGCAATATTTCGGGAGCAGGCATGAGCGGCTCCATAACATCAGGCAGTAAGTCCGATGCAAAAGCCCACGATTTCTGGGGTGCCATGGAAACGTCGCTGTCCGGCATTATGGATAAGCGTGACACCGCTGCAGCAGGCGACTCAAAATCCAAAGCAACAAACCGCTCCGGCGGGGGGCAGGCCCAGCAGAGCATTACCATCAACCGTCTCACCGGTACCATCATGGTGACCGCCTCCCGAAAAAACCTTGAGAAAGTTGAACGATATCTGGAAAACGTGCGGAAAGTTCTCAACCGGCAGGTAATGATCGAGGCCAGAATCATCGAAGTCAGCCTGAGCGAGGGCTTGAACTACGGTATAGACTGGTCCTTCCTTGAAACGTACAAAGAGCTGGGAAACGGCGTTGCCAATGCCGGCTTCGGTGCCCTGAACATCGGCACAACCAAATTGAGCGATGCCACTGCAGCTGCCGCGGGCTCCTCCAAGTTTCAACTTGGCATTACCAAAGCCAATTTCCAGGGGCTTTTGACAGCCCTGAAGACGCAGGGCAACATCAAGACCCTGTCCAATCCGAAGATAAATGTCATGAACGGGCACGCCTCCATTTTGACCGTTGGCACCAACACCAGCTATCTATCCAAAGTGACAACGACAACCACCGCTACCGCCGGCGGTAATGCGATCAGCTTCACTCCGGAAACCAGCAGTGTCCTTTCCGGCATGATTATCGGCATCGTTCCGTACATTTCCGAACGGGGCGACATTACTCTCAATATAACTCCGATCACATCGGACCTGGTCGATCTGAAGGACAAAACTTTTGGCAGTGCCGGCAATCAGATCACGATCACCATTCCAACCGTGGCCCTGCGAGAGATGACAACCACGGTTAAATTACGTGACGGACAAATGGTTATCATCGGTGGACTGATCTCCAAAAAAGAGAGCACCAACGAAGATAAAATTCCGCTCATCGGCGATATTCCGTACCTTGGCAAACTATTCACCCACAGCAGTACCACAGAATCGCGATCCGAACTGGTACTGCTCCTGCGACCACACATCGTTGAAAATGAGTGAAACACGAACGTAAGAGACCATAGGTGAACCAGTGTTACTTGCTCCGACAAATCTGGGAGATGTCCTGCTTTCAAGCGGGAAGATCAGCGAAAAACAGCTTCGAATCGCCCTCATTCAGCAGCGGGTGACCGGCACCATACTGGGTGAAACGCTCATATCGCTCGGTTTCCTGACGGCACAGGAGTTTGCCCAGGCCATAGCCGCGCTCTCGGGCATTGAATATCTCGACCTCCGCACCTTCACCCTGTCCGACCAGGCTCTGCGGCTTATCCCCAAAGAGACAGCACTGAATAACGGTTATATCCCGCTGGAGCTGGTCGATGGCCGCCTCTCAATCGGCATCATGACCCCCAGTAATGTCGTGGCGGTAGACAACGTACTCCGGTTGACCGGCACATCACCAAAGGTATACATCGTAGACCAGGAAGCCTACGGCGACATTTTTGAGCGGGCCTACTATTTTTCAAAAAACTCGGTACAACAGCGCCTGGAAGAGTTTGCCGCCACCCTCAAGAACGGCGAGGCGATCCCGAACGCAATCGTCCCTGAACTGACCGAACTCCTCATCATGGACGGCATCCTGAAAATGGCCTCCGATATTCACATGACCCCGTCAGATGAGGTGCTGCATATTTTTTACCGCATTGACGGTGTTCTGACCTACGGGCACTGTCTCCCCAAAGTTATCCAGACATCACTGGCATCGCGCATCAAGATCATGGCCCAACTGGACATCACCGAACAGCGACTCCCGCAGGATGGCGCCTTCACACTACCGTTTCTAAAAAAGAAATACGACTTGCGTGTTTCCACCGCCCCCTCCATCTATGGGGAAAACATCGTCATCAGGGTACTCTCCACGACCGGCTCCATCAAAAATATTACCACGCTGGGGCTCAATGAAAATGTTGTCGAAACCATGCGCCAACTTTTCAACAAGTCT
>CAIRND010000095.1 GCA_903879825.1 uncultured Geobacteraceae bacterium | reverse complement strand
CCTATCGGAGCAGCCTATGCACCCGGTCTGTTCAAGATCAAGATGATTGGTGTCATCAACTTCGGCTATGTATTTGCGCTCTCCCAGTTTTTTGTCTCCTGGGCACTGGCACTTTACTATGCACACGTGGCTAACAAAGACTTTGACCGGTTAACCAAAGAACTTATCGACGAACTTCATCTTTAGAAAAGGAGGATACGACATGACTTACAAAAAAATAATCATCGCCGCAAGTTTAGCCCTTACCGTTGCCGCAGCCGCCTTTGCTGAAGAGCCGAAGCAAACTCCTGCTGCTGCTCCAGCCGCTGCGACAGCTGCAGCACCTGCTGCTACACCAGGTGCACCTGCAATTACAGCCGCTGGTGCCGTTACTCCTGCACCTGCCGTTGCACCGCCACTGACGAAAAAACGTGAACTTAAGGCTAATAAAGTAATCACCCTTTCCATGTTTGCCGTTATTATCGGCATCACTCTTGGCGTTGTTGTCTGGGCTGCAAGTCAGACCAAGACAGCCGCTGACTTCTACGCCGCCGGTGGTGGTATCACCGGAACTCAGAACGGTTGGGCTATTGCAGGTGACTATATGTCGGCTGCATCATTCCTCGGAATTTCCGGCCTGATTTCTCTGTACGGTTATGATGGTTTTATGTACTCGGTTGGTTGGCTCGTCGCTTACATCACCGTTCTGCTGATTGTTGCCGAGCCGTGCCGTAATGCTGGTAAGTACACTTTGGGAGATATTCTCTCCTTCCGTACCGATCCTAAGCCAGTTCGTGCTGTTGCTGCAATCTCGACTGTTGCCGTATCGACCTTCTACCTGACTGCCCAGATGGTTGGCGCAGGCAAGCTGATGGCGCTATTGGTAGGCGTCCCTTACAAAACCGCTATCATCGGCGTTGGTATACTGATGGTTGGTTACGTTGTTTTCGGCGGCATGACAGCCACCACTTGGGTCCAGATCATCAAGGCCGGTCTGCTTATGTCCGGCGCATTTCTGCTTTCAGTACTGGTACTGGCCAAAGCCGGATTTAATCCGATCTACTTTTTTGATACCATCGTAAATAGCCCTGATATTCAGGACCACGTTTCCAAGATGGTGCTGAAAGACGGCATTGTTCTTAACGGTATTGATGCTGGACAGCGTTTCCTTGAGCCAGGTCTGTTCATGAAATCACCGCTTGACCAGATATCTCTTGGTATGGCTCTTGTTCTGGGCACAGCTGGTATGCCGCACATCCTGATGCGTTTTTTCACTGTTCCTACCGCACAGGCTGCTCGTAAATCAGTTATTATCGCCATGTTTATCATCGGCGGTTTCTACGTCCTGACAACACTGCTTGGTTTCGGCGCAGCGGTAAACCTGACTCCACAGGGTATTATCTCTGTTGATCCGGGCGGCAACATGGCTACCCTGATGCTGGCACAGCAGTTAGGCGCAGATATTACGCCAATCCTCGGCGATATATTCCTGGCGTTCCTCTGCTCAGTTGCTTTTGCCACAATCCTTGCAGTTGTATCTGGTCTTGTTCTGGCTGCTTCGGCTGCTATTGCTCATGATATTTATGTTAATGTTATTAAGGACGGCCATGCTGATCAGCATGAGCAGGTCATGGCTGCCCGCATCACTTCACTGGTAGTTGGTGTTGTCGGCATCGGCATCGGCCTCTTGGCTGAAAAAGCCAACGTTGCTCACCTGGTAGCTCTGGCATTCGCCGTAGCCTCCTCCGGTAACCTGCCGGTTGTCGTGCTGTCACTGTTCTGGCGTAAATTCAACACCGGTGGTGTTATCTCCGGTCTTGTTGTCGGTACAGTTGCCTCCATCGGCCTGGTTATGGTTTCCCCTAACATGACGTATCCGAAGCTGGTTGCTGCTGGTGCTCAAAAGATTATTGTCGCAATGGAGAAGAAACAGGCTGCATTGCCTCCTGGTACTGCTCTGGCTGAAAAAGACGCCAAAGCACTTGCCAAAGCTCAGAAAGATGTACTGGGCAAAGACGGCACTTCCATCATGGGCCTGAGCGAGCCGATCTTGAAGCTGAAGAACCCAGGTCTCATCTCGATCCCTCTTGGCTTCATGGCCGCTATCCTTGGCGCTCTGTTGTTCCCCAACAAGCGTGCAGAAGAGATGTTCGACGAAGTGTATGTCCGTCAGAATACCGGCCTCGGCATGGCCAAAGCTATCGATCACTGATGCTTTGAAATGCTGATGTTTGTGATATAGTGGGGATGGCTTCGGCCATCCCCTTTTTTTGGTAAAATGGGGCTAAATTTCAAATGAAGAGAGTCCAATGTGGAAGCTGTTTCAGTTGTCATCTGTAAAGAGTATGAACATGAGTTGTTGAGGCACGCAGTAATCAAGCTACTTGAACCAATTGGCGGGATATCGGCATATATACAGAGTGGCGATCGTGTATTACTAAAACCAAACCTGCTTGCAGCAAAAGATCCTGATAAAGCCGTAACCACTCACCCGGCTTTGGTCCGGGTTGTTGCTGACCTCGTCAGAGAGGCGGGTGGAATCGTCCAGATTGGTGACAGTCCGGGTATTGGCGGTTTTTTAAAAGTAACAGAGAAAACAGGAATGAAAAAAGCGGCTGAAGAAAGTGGAGCTGCCCTTATTGAATTTAACGAATCTATCGAATTGCAGGGTAGTGGTACATTTCGATCTATAAGACTTGCGCGTGCCTACTACGAAGCAGATAAGATCATCAATCTTCCGAAGCTGAAAACCCATGAAATGATGACAATGACCTGCGCAGTTAAAAACCTGTTCGGGGCTGTTATAGGGACAGAAAAAGCCGGTTGGCATCTGAAGGCAGGAAGTTCACGGCAACTATTTGCCCGCTTGCTACTGGAAATTTATCAGTTAAAGAAACCGGATCTCAATATTGTCGATGCGGTCCTTGCCATGGAGGGAAACGGACCAGGCAATGGCACTCCAATCTCACTTGGCCTATTGATTGCGGGAGCAAATCCGGTGGCAGTAGACGTGATTGCGGGGAAGGTGGCGGGAATACCTGCCGACCTGCTGTACATTGAGCGCGAAGCGGTCAGTATGGGCTTTTATGGTGCTACGATGGATGACATTACGCTCTGTGGTGTGCCGATAGAGTCCGTCACTACAACAAACTTCAAGCTACCCACCGGCTTGGATGTACAATTCGGTTTGCCGGCATTCCTCACGAGATCACTCAAAAACTATCTCACTTCGTATCCGAAAGCGGATATGAAAACATGCGTGTTATGTGGTGTTTGTAGTGCCGCCTGCCCACCGGCTGCTATCACCATACAAAACAGCGCGCTGTCGGTCGACAATGCGCGCTGTATTCGTTGCTGGTGCTGTCGTGAGCTTTGCCCTCACGACGCTATGCAGACCAGAAAAAGCCTGCTTCTCAGGATGCTGACGCTGCTCTCCGGGGCTAAAACAGCCTAAGCCTAGGACTCATCGTCTTCAGCACCCATCGGGATTTCACGGTAAGCCCGCTCTTCCTCAACTCGTTTGGTTTGGGCCTGCATTTTTTCCAGATCAGATTTACATTTCACGCAATGGCGGGTAAATGGCATGGCTTTAAGTCTGCCGAGCGGGATATCTTCATCGCACTCCTCACAGATACCGTAATCACCTTCATCAATGCGGAGTAACGCTTCATCAATACTGTGAATTTTTTCGCGTTCTCGATCGCCAAGCAGCAGGCCGAGTTCACGGTCACGCTCAGAAGATGCCTGGTCATAAATATCACCACCAGGTTCTATTGCAGCAACCGCTTCAGTTCCGTTCTTAACAGACTTTCTGATTTCACGAAGCGTGTCATCTTTGAGCTTTTCAAGAATAGACTTAATTTCCAGCCATTTCCGGTCTTGGGAACCACCAGTCGCTATCAGGCTTGAGGTTGCGTCAACAGCAGCGGCCTTTTTTGTCGGACTGTTTTCGATGTCGGCAATATCATCCGCAGATTCAGGTGTGACATCGATTGGTTGCGTCTGTGCTTTTGAAGAAACCACTAATGAATCAGCTAACTCTGTCGATGTTGGTTCTTTTGAAATTTTAGTTTTAGTTGCCATAATTGTATAATCTCCACGTGTTGGGTCGAATTAGCGTTGTCTTGAAAAACGGCGGCAAACTATCACAGAAAAGCGATGGTTTGTCAAGTTCAAGAAGAATACTCGACAACTACCGCAGGACAAACGCGTCTAACGTACAAATTAATCATAAAATGTGGTGCCATGGCAACACGTAGTGCTCACAAAAAGACCACACCGCCTGCCATGTTTTGGCAGAACCGGTGTGGTCTAAAGAATCAGGAATTACCGTACTACTATTTGGTGATTACAAACTCAGCGCGTCTGTTTTTTGACCAGGCTGCTTCATCACTGCCAGCAACGGCCGGCTTCTCTTTGCCATAGCTGATAATAGAGAGGTTTTCTGGTTTAACTCGGATGGTGGTCAAATACTTTTGTACGGATTTAGCACGACGCTCACCCAATGCAAGGTTGTATTCTGCAGAGCCACGCTCATCACAGTGGCCTTCGATCTGAATCTTTGCATTTGCAAACGACTTAAGGATTGTTTCAGCGTTCTTTGATAGTACGTCACGAGCGTCCTGACGAAGATCCGACTTATCAAAATCAAAATAAACGGCTTCGAATGCAACTTCCGCAGTCGCCTGATTTGCTCCCTGAGGAGCGTTTCTTCCGACAACGCTTTCCTGTGCAGGCTGAGCCTGTGCTGCCAAGCGTGCTTGTTCGGCTAATCTCGCCTGTTCAGCAAGACGTGCCTGCTCAGCGAGACGCGCCTGCTCGGCAAGACGTGCCTGCTCAGCAGAATCTACTGACTTGGCCGGTGCAACTTTTTCCTTAGCGACCGCCGGAACTACAGCCTCTTCACTTTTTAATGTTTCCTTGTTTGCGCAACCACCAGTAAGCAATGCAGCCATACTGATGCCTGCCAACAATGTTACCATACTCTTTTTCATATACTCTCCTGTGTAATAAAATTAGGCGTGAGCCTAGTAAGATTGAATGTGGGCAGATTATACATAACAGCGTTAGTATTGCAATAGATAATGTCGAATTTACCTGCTATCAGCGCTGTGACCAGACGGGTTGGAAATACGACCCCTTCGTTTGAGAGACTTTTGTTGACCCGGAACCATCAGCACGCACGACATATAATCCGTCACCGCTACTGCGTTTAGAACTAAAACAGATAAAGCGGCCGTCTGCAGACCAGGTTGGATTTTCATTGTTGCCGTCAGATGTAAGTTGAGTATCCAAGGAACCGTCCAGAGCGATGGTGAATATATTAAACCCTCCATCTGTCATTCTCGAATAAGCGATTCTATCCCCTTTTGGTGACCAGCGCGGATTAACATTATAGTTGCCGGATGTCGTTAAACGCTTCACCTCTCCGCCATCGGCATTCATGGTAAAGATCTGCGGCTTGCCGAGACGGTCCGATACAAAAGCGATCTGTTTACCATCCGGCGACCAGGCAGGGTAGAGATCGAGGGCCTGGTTAATAGTTAGCCTCACCGGATGACTGCCATCTTTATCAAGCGTATAAATCTCTGCATCGCCATCCTTGCTGAGTGCAAGAGCTATCTTTTTGCCGTCTGGTGACCAGGTGCCGGTAATGTTAAGGCCTTTGTGGGTTGAGATGGCAACCTCTGCCGTATTTGACAGAGCGCGCTTATAGAGATCCGGGTTTCCGCGCTTGTATGACGTAAAAATAATTTCGCGGCCATCGGGTGAAAAATCAGGATTCAGATTGATGGAGCCGTTTTTAGTTAACGGGAGCGGGTTGTTACCATCCCAGTCCATGATATAAATTTCCTTGTTACCGGTTTTAGTTGATACGTAGGCTATTTTGGTTGTAAAAACGCCCTTTTCTCCTGTTATAGCGAGCAGAATCTCATCTGCAAATAAGTGACTGAAACGGCGAAGATCTTTTGCAGTACCAAGATAACGCTTGGCGATAATTACTTTGCGACTAATGACATCAAGAAGTCGAAACTCAACCGTCAGTCGCTCCTCTATAATACTGAATTCTCCCCGAACCAGCAGATCAAACCCCGCACTCAACCACGG
>CAIRND010000094.1 GCA_903879825.1 uncultured Geobacteraceae bacterium | reverse complement strand
CGCATCGTCTTCTTTGGGAGTTCGCTGAACATAGCTGCCATCTTGCTGCATATCCCACGCTGAACGGGTGTCGTGCAGGTGAACGTCCAGAATAGTCTGGATTTCCCGGGCAAGCTCTGGAGCCTCTACCGGGCAGAGTACCTCCACCCGTGCTTCCAGGTTGCGTTTCATGGCGTCAGCCGACGAGAAGAAATACTCATCTGCACCACCATTTCTGAAATGATAGATCCGCGAGTGCTCCAGAAAACGTCCGACGATACTAATGACGCGCACTGTTTCCGATAGACCGGCCACGCCGGGGCGCAGTCGGCAGGTGTCCCGTACAATCAGATTGATGACAACCCCGGCCTGGGAGGCCCTGTAGAGCGCCTTGACAATGTCGCCATCTTCAAGGGCATTAATCTTGAACTGAATCAGGCCGCCGCCACTTTCACAATGCAGCACAATCTCACGTTCAATCTTTACCAGCAGTGCTTGTTTAAGCAAACGGGGGGCGGTCAGCAGGCGTTTGTATTTTCTGCGTGGCTTGAACCCGGTCGTCAGATAATTGAACAGTTCGGTGACATCATTACCAAGCGCTTCACTGCAGCTAAGCAGGCCGACATCGCTATAAATGCGCGATGTATCGGCGTGATAGTTGCCGGTTCCGATATGGACGTAGCGTCGCAATGAATTAAAATCCTGCCGGACAATCATGATTACCTTGCAATGTGTCTTCAAGCCGACGACACCGTAGGTAACGTGGATACCTGCCCGCTCCATCTGTTCCGCCAACCGGATATTGGTCGCCTCATCAAAGCGCGCTTTCAGCTCCACCACCACCGCCACCTGTTTACCATTTTGCGCGGCCATCAGCAGGGCTTCAATAATGCGGCTCTGGCTGGAGGTGCGATAAAGGGTCATCTTGATGCCGTGTACTTTTGGATCTACCGCCGCATCGCGCAGAAACCGTTCTACGGAGGCAGAAAACAATTCATACGGGTGCTGAAGCAGAATAGAACCGGCATCGCGGATAATATGAAAAATGTTGCGCTGAGATTGCAGTTGTGGATGCACAATCGGATGATGCGGCGGGTCGTGCAGAGCGGGATAGTCAAGTCGGGTTAATTCAAAAAGGTCGCGCATGGCCAACAGATTCGGTACCTCAAAAACATCGTCGTTTTCGTTGATCTCCAACTCCGCTGCCAACCTGCCCCGCTGCAGAACCGGTATGCTTTCACCCACCTCCATCCGGACAATGGGGGCGAAGCGCCGTTCCTTTAATTCGCTCTCAATCATCTCCATCAGGTCGTCAGCTTCCTCTTCGTCTGTTTCCGTATTGGCATTACGGGTAACCCGGAACAGATCGCAGCGTACCACCCGCATGCCGGGAAAGAGCATGTCGAGGTTACTGATAAGGAGATCTTCGAGGCTTACAAAGCGGTCTTTTTTACCAGGAACCGCTATGAAGCGTGTTGTGCCTGCTCCGACCGGCACCTTGATACGCGCCAGCAGCATGTCGAGACCGGCGGAATCGTTTAAGGTAACCAGCAGGTTGAGTGAAAGATTTGAAATGAACGGAAACGGATGAGCTGGATCGATTGACTGGGGCGTGAGCAGCGGGTAAATGTTCGCAGCAAAATGATTTCGAAGTTTTTTGCGTTCACTTGCAGTCAGATCTTTTACGGTGGTAATGACAATACCTTGCTCTTTGAGCAATTCTAAAACCAGCAATAATAGATCACTTTTTCTCGTTTCAATGCCTCGAATGAGACCATGACATGCCAGTATCTGCTGGAGTGGCGTGAGGCCGTCCAGGCTCGGCTCACTTAATCCGGCGCCGACCAACTGCTTGAGGCCGCCGATACGCTTCATGAAAAACTCATCCAGATTGGCGCTGACAATGGCAATAAACTTAAGCCGCTCCAAAAGGGGGGTGCGCTCGTCCTCAGCTTCGTGCAATACCCGGCGGTTAAATTCCAGCCAGGTCAACTCGCGATTAAGATACCAGCAGGGGTCGGAAAGATTGATTTCAGTGGGTAGTGGTTTCGTTTTTACGGTCTTTGATTTTACGGTGACGGTCATGGACTATGCTCCGGTGCAGATAAAAGCTGAACCATCTTCCGGTGCAGTCATTTGCTGATCAATATGAAGTATGGTGCTATAGGTCTGGCTACTATCGGGTGCATTGGCCAGTGTGAAACAGCGTGCATTTTGCCCCATGCGAGCCATGCGCTCCGGGTCAGAGGTCAATAATCGTATGGCGGTAATCAGTCCTGCCGTGTTGCCGGCGCGGAAGACGACACCGGTTTCACCATCAACCATCAATTCGCGGGGACCTCCCTCATCAGTTACGATTACCGGCAAGCCGGATGCCTGTGCCTCAAGTATTACGTTGCCGAAGGTATCGGTCGCACTGGGGAACACGAACAGGTCAGCTGAAGCATAGCCTCGCTGAAGCTGTTCACCCTCCATATAGCCGGTAAACAGAGTCGGATATCCCGTGAGGGCTGCTTCCATCTCTTTTCGGTATGGCCCATCGCCAATAACAGCGAGAGCAATTGCCGCCCCACTGTCT
>CAIRND010000093.1 GCA_903879825.1 uncultured Geobacteraceae bacterium | reverse complement strand
GGCGCATCCCTATGAAAATCCCACGCCACTATCCAATATGCTTGAAATCCTCCTGATTCTCCTTATCCCTGGATCTCTTACCTACACGTTCGGCATTATGGTCGGCAATACCCGGCAGGGCTGGACATTGCTGGCTGTTATGCTGGCGATCCTGCTGTTCTCATTCGGAGTGCTGCAATGGGCTGAAGCGAGCGGCAATCCACTGGTGGCAAAGCTGGGTGTGAGCGGTCCAAACATGGAAGGGAAGGATCTCCGCTTCAGTCTGGCGGGGAGTAATCTCTTCACTGTTGCCACCACCGGTACCTCCTGCGGTGCGGTTAACACCATGCATGACTCCCTCACACCTCTTGGCGGCATGATCCCTCTCTCCCTGATTCTGTTGGGTGAGATCATTTTTGGAGGTGTTGGGTCGGGCCTATATACCATGTTGGCTTTTTCCCTTATCGCGGTGTTCGTGTCTGGTCTGATGATCGGCCGGACACCGGAATATCTGGGTAAAAAGATTGAAGTGCGCGAAATGTGGATGGCGATTGTTGCTATCCTTACCTCCGGAATAGTGGTGCTGATAGTGTCGGGTGTCGCCATGATTACGCCCCAGGCAGTTGCCTCCATGGCCAATCCGGGCGCTCATGGCCTGTCGGAGGTGTTGTACTCAATCGCCTCAATGGCCAATAACAACGGCAGCGCCTTTGCCGGGTTGAATACCAATGTAAGCTTCTACAATATTTTTGGATCGCTCGCCATGCTCTGTGGCCGATATATTCCGGCGGTGGCGGTGCTGGCTATGGCCGGTTCCCTTGCCTCAAAAAAATACATCCCCCCAAGCCTGGGAACCCTGCCAACTGACAAAGCTCCCTTTGCCATCTGGCTGACGCTGGTGATTCTGGTAATCGGCGCTTTAACCTTCTTCCCTGCTCTTGCATTGGGGCCGGTTGTTGAACATTTGTCCCTGTTGGGGGGTAACTAGCCATGCCGAAACGTGTCCAGTCACAATCCGCTTTCGATAAAAAACTTGTTCAGGGCGCCTTGGTCGATTCCCTCAAGAAACTTGATCCCCGTACCCTCTGGCGCAACCCGGTCATGCTCTGCGTAGAGATTGCCAGCTGTATCACCCTGGTAACATTCATTATGTCACTGACCGGCGCTAACAAGGAGCCTGTCTGGTTCACCGGAGCCGTTTCCGTCTGGCTCTGGTTGACGGTGATTTTTTCCACCTTTGCCGAGGCGCTGGCCGAAGGGCGCGGCAAAGCCCGTGCCGCAAGCCTCCGCTCATCCCGGATCAACATTCTGGCAAAACAGCTTACGACCGCTGAGTTTGGCTCCACCTTTACCCCGATTGGTGCACATGATCTGCGCAAGGGAGATCTTATTCTTGTTGAAGCGGGGGATACGATTCCGGGTGATGGTGATGTTGTTGCGGGGGCAGCATTAGTCAATGAATCTGCCGTGACCGGTGAATCGGCTCCTGTTATCCGTGAATCCGGTGGCGATCGGAGTGCCGTAACCGGCGGGACCACCGTCATCGCCAGCAGTATCATCGTCTGCATTACTGCAAATCCGGGAGAAACATTTCTGGATAGGATGATCGGTCTGATCGAGGGAGCCAAACGGCGCAAGACACCCAACGAGGTCGCCCTGGAAGTGCTGTTGATCGCCCTGACTCTGGTCTTTCTGCTGGTGTGCGCCAATATCAGCCCGCTCTCCATCTACAGTGTGAAGGCGGCAGGACAGGGGGCGCCGGTGTCGCTGACTATATTAGTGGCGCTTTTTGTCTGTCTGGCTCCTACGACGATTGCAGCATTGTTGCCGGCTATTGGCATTGCCGGGATGGACCGGCTGTTTCAAAAGAATGTCATCGCGCTCTCGGGGCGTGCCATTGAGGCTGCTGGCGACGTTAATGTCCTGCTGCTGGACAAAACCGGAACGATAACCCATGGAAATCGTGAGGCGGTTGCCTTTGTGCCGGTGGGGGGACATAGTGAACGGGAGTTGGCCGAAGCCGCCCTGATGGCGTCCATCGGCGACGAAACTCCCGAAGGGCGCAGTGTGGTGCTGCTTGCCGGCCAGTTGTATGGATTGATTGTTAATGCGCCCCCGGCGGATGCTGAAATAATTAAATTCAGCGCAGATACCCGGCTTTCCGGTGTCAACAGTGGGGGAAATCAGTTTCGCAAAGGTGCCTCAGATTCCACCATAGCGTTTGCTAAAAAACTCGGCGCAACTGCCATTCCTCCTGAGCTTGCCGGTGTCGTTGATACTATTTCCCGGGGAGGCGCGACCCCGCTGGTGGTAAGCTGTGACAGCGAGATTTTCGGCGTGATCAATCTCAAGGATATTATCAAGACAGGTATCCAGGAACGCTTTCTGCAACTGCGCAGTATGGGAATCAAGACGGTCATGATCACCGGCGATAACCCGCTGACGGCCGCAGCTATTGCTGCTGAAGCCCAGGTTGACGACTTCCTTGCTCAGGCCAAGCCTGAGGATAAGTTGCGTTTGATCAAAGAATATCAGGACGGCGGTTTTATGGTGGCAATGACCGGAGATGGCACCAATGATGCCCCGGCTCTGGCGCAGGCCGATGTGGCCGTAGCGATGAACACCGGCACCCAGCCGGCACGGGAAGCGGCAAATATAATCGATCTGGATAGTAACCCGACCAAGCTGCTCGATATTGTTGAGGTGGGCAAACAGATTCTGATGACCCGTGGAAACCTGACGACCTTCAGTATCTCCAACGATATTGCCAAGTACTTTGCCATTATTCCGGCGGCACTTCTTTCTATCTATCCCCAGTTGGGAAGGTTGAACGTAATGGGACTCAACAGCCCCTACAGCGCGATCTTGTCAGCGGTTATTTTTAACGCGATAATTATACCGATGTTGGTGCCGCTGGCCCTCAAGGGTACGAAGTTTCGTCCAATGCCTGCTGAAAAACTGCTGATCTACAATCTGCTGATCTACGGAGTAGGCGGCATCATCGCGCCGTTCGTGGGGATCAAGGCCATCGATATGGTGATCGGGATAATTGTGTAATTATAAATACGAGGAGACCATCCAATGAAAGATATAAAATCGGCTATTATGCTGCTGCTCGTTTTTACCATTATCTGCGGTGGACTTTACCCTGCGGTGGTTACCGGCATCTCTTCTGCCCTCTTTCCACTGCAGGCCGGCGGCAGTTTCATTACAGATAATCATTGTACGGCACTTGGCTCAAGCCTGATCGGTCAGCCGTTCTCAGATTCAAAATATTTCTGGCCGCGCCCTTCGGCAACGGGTGATTTTGGC
>CAIRND010000092.1 GCA_903879825.1 uncultured Geobacteraceae bacterium | reverse complement strand
TATGTACCAAGCAAAAGCCTATTCCGTTGCCAGCGCCACTTCATCGTTCACATCGGATACTATTCAGCGCCGTGAAACAACCGCGCGCGATGTACAGATTGAAATTCTCTTCTGCGGCATCTGTCACTCGGACCTGCACACCGTCCGTGACGAATGGAGCAGCGTCATGCCAACCATGTACCCCTGCGTTCCCGGCCATGAGATCGTCGGCCGGGTCACCACGGTCGGTACCGAAGTGACTCAGTTTAAAGCAGGCGATGTGGTAGGGGTCGGCTGCATGGTGGATTCTGATCACATCTGCCCCACCTGCCAGGATCATCAGGAACAGTTCTGCCATAACGGGACCTTCACCTACAACTCTCCCGACAAACATGGCACAGCCCCGGTTACCTATGGCGGTTACTCTGAAAGCATTGTTGTGGATGAGCGCTTTGTACTGAACGTACCGGTCAATCTGGATCTGGCCGGAGTGGCACCGTTACTTTGTGCCGGAATCACCACCTATTCACCTATACGACGCTGGGGTGACATCGCGGGTAAAAAAGTTGGCGTTGTGGGTCTTGGTGGATTGGGGCACATGGGGGTCAAGTTTGCCAGGGCATTCGGCGCTCACGTGGTGGTCTTTACGACCTCTCCAAGTAAGAAAGAGGATGCCCTCCGCCTTGGCGCCCATGAGGTTATTATCTCGACTAATGCTGAAGAAATGCAAAAGCACGCGGGTACATTCAATTTTATACTCGACACCATTGCCGCCGATCACGACATCAACGCCTACATTAACATGCTTGGCCGCGACGGAAACATCACCCTCGTCGGTGCGCCGGAAACACCACTCCAGGTTTCTGCTTTTGCCCTGCTGTTCGGCCGCAAAAGCCTCTCCGGCTCACTCATCGGCGGCATAGCCGAGACTCAGGAAATGCTCGACTTCTGCGGTCAGCACACCATTACCTCGGATGTTGAAATCATCCCGATTCAGAAGATCAACGAAGCCTATGAGCGACTGGTCAAGTCAGATGTGAAGTACCGCTTTTCCATCGATATGGCTTCGCTTAAGGCTGAGTAAAGATGAACGAAAGGCGGCTTGCCGCTGGAGATGTGCGAACTACGGCATAGACAGCGGCAAGCGCTTACTCGAACTCTACTTTGGCAGGGGGAAAGACGTCACAAAACCACTGTAAACCCTTTGATATAATTGCAGATTTAAACAGTGATCCCCAAAGAAAAAGGCCACTTTTCCAGAGAAAAATGACCTTTTTGCTATTTGGCCTCGGTAGACGCACTTCTAACTTTTTGGCAGCACCTGTTCAAATCCCGATTATGGAATTAATTGAGACCCCCATTCAAATCTGGTCGCCGGAATTCTAGCAAGCACTCTGACGGGTTAGGTCAAAATGCCTTTTAGTAACTAACGCTATTTGTTCCAGCCTATAGTGTCCACTTTTCTCAGCCGCCTCATTCGATGGTGGAACGGATCTTTACCCTGTCACCGACATGATAGCGGGTTTTTGTACGAAATTCTTCTCCGCTTTCTACGGTAATAATATATCCGTCAATCACCTCTTTTTCACGTTCGGCATAACTGACCCTGTCTCTCGGGTAACATTTTGTGCCGCGTGTCATGTTCTGACCAGTTACAGCTCCCGCCACAGCGCCGAGGGCTGTCATGGCGGCATTGCCCGACCCTTTGCCAAACTGGTTTCCAATTAAGCCCCCTGCGACACCCCCCAGAACTGCTCCGCCAATTCCTTTGTCGTCCTCACAGACTTCCTCTCTGGAAGTAATCGGCTCGCGGATGGTGATGATTCTGAAAACCTCCCGTACATTGGTAACTGTCGCCATAGTCATCGACTGGCCATCGGCAAATACGCACGTACTTGAAA
This sequence comes from uncultured Geobacteraceae bacterium, assembly GCA_903879825.1. Lineage (GTDB taxonomy): Bacteria > Desulfobacterota > Desulfuromonadia > Geobacterales > Pseudopelobacteraceae > JACRCG01. The sequence goes on along the minus strand of CAIRND010000092.1, from coordinate 16,603 downwards.
AGAGAATACTTGCAACAAACAGCATTGTTATTTTTTTCATATGGCACCCCTCGTTTCATAGTTGATCATGTCGCTCTGCTGTCGCAGATAACATCCCTGGAGCAAGTATATACAAAACAGGGTCAACTTTCAAAGGCAGAAAAAGTACTCCGCTCAAACAAATATTCTTGACTCATCTTCTACAGGAAAATTTTTATTACTCTTTTATATCAGCATGTTATAGCGCACAGTTTTGTCAGTGGCACTACACCACATGATCTTTGAAACCTGAATCCAGCTTGAGTTCATTTATGACTATAGGAATTTGATCGTCGGCGGCACAGTAATACCTGTCGTCCAGTTCCTTTTTAGACGGAACTGCACCGCTGCCAACAGCGACAAGAACGAGAAGGAACGTGCCCCACATCTCAGCAAACATACGACGCCATTCATGAGTCGGATCCAAAAAATCAGGAGACACTTGAGACTGAATCATCCGAACACGTTTATCCACGGTTCCAAGCTTCATCAGCATTCGGCCCTTTAGAGCCTGCCCATCAATAACAGTATGATCAGTATTAAAAAAACCAAGCCAAGCCCGCCACTCGGATAGTATCCCCACTGACGGCTGTGAGGCCAGGTTGGCAGTGCCCCAAGAAGCATTAAAATAACGACGACAAGTAAAATTGTTCCTAACATGGTAATTTCTCCTTTTAATCTCTACACAGTCCCAAAAACGCTCCGTGGTGATTTAGCGGGACCTTGGTTCAGCATTTTAGGTACAGCCGCGAAGAAAATAGAGTACCAGTAAGATCGGGATCGGAATTCCCATCAGCCAAAGTAAAATCCACCCAACTTTTCCTTTTTCGTTGTTGTGCATAGTCAACCTCCTCACATTTTGCTTCAACAGTCACGAAGCAACAAGAGTGCCGGAGAATATTTTGGTCTGTTATTGTTGCAATGGTCTGATTGCACGAAGAAAAAAGGAAAAAGGCCATGCGGTGCGATGTTAAAACCGTCAGCAATATCCGTCGTATGTGGTGGGCATGCTAAATATGATGGCTGTCAGTAGCCGCGTCATCATCGGAACGTCAATAATCTTTCCATATTCACCTTTAGAATCGGAATGTTACAACCTCTCCGTACATATTGCTCCTCTGGCACAATAGTTGCGGAATACGTGGAAGAAGCGGATGTCCGGAGTTATTGCGGAGGAGTATCGCTCGGAAAAATGTACAGATTGCTCACGAGGAGAAAAGGTCAAAGTGAAAGGAGTTCAAGGGACCCAGGAAGAAGCCTTAAAAATAGAAATCGGTATGGTTGTTGAGGCTGATGAAGGTGATCTTGGGCGGGAAGACATTGGCGAAGCGAAGGTAACAGAGATAGTTCATGATCAAGCCGGCAATGTTGAAGCGATTATTGTTGAGAAGGGTATTGTCTTCAGGAAGTATATTGAGATTCCCGTAGAGCGTATTCAGTCCGTTACCCACAAGACCGAAGCTGACGAGTCTGAGGGTACACCATGGAAAGTATTATTTTCGGCCAGCGAGGATGAAGTAGATGCTCTGACTGCAGTTGGCTTGGAGGAGTTTCCTCCCAAAGATTTGGTCGAATCAAAGTACAAAGATGATCTACTTGACTTGACAGAGAAAGCACTGCCAACGGTGGTCGGTCTTCGCAGACTTGAAGTGGAATCAAAAGAGACGGATAAACTGCACGAAACACTGGGATCTGAAGAGTGCAGCAATAGTGTAGGAAACAAAGAACCAGCCGTTATTGATGACGAGAAATGCAGTATATTCAAAATATTGGGCCCCGGTCTGCTTTCAGGGATGGCAGGCAATGACGCTTCGGCAGTAGCTTCATATGCATTGGATGGATCCCAGAACGGTTACGGACATCTCTGGCTGATGCTTCTCTCTACTCCGCTGCTCCAGGCCGTCCAATTTAGCTGTGCCAAGATAGGCCGCATCCAGCAAAAAGGGCTGGCGGAAATCCTTCGTGACCATTACGGAAGGAAAGTGGCTGTACCGGCGGCACTGCTCCTGATTGTTGCCAATATTGCCCTGATTGCTGCCGATCTGGTGGCTGTCAGCACCGGAATAGAATTAATAACCGGTCTTCATTGGGCATGGTTTGCTGTACCGGTTTCTCTCTTGCTCTGGTATATCACGGTATACCAGAGCTTCCGCGCCATCGAAAAAATATTCCTGGTATTGAGCATGGTGTTCATAGCCTACATAATTACGGCCTTCTTTTCAAAGCCGGATTGGGGAGCTGTGCTCAGCAACACTTTTATTCCACACTTTGACCTCGGCTTTACCAGTATCAGCACAGCGGTTGCCCTGCTCGGCGCAACTATCTCGCCCTATACGATATTCTGGCAGGTACAGGGGGAAAAAGAAGAACAACGTTCCGGATCAATAAAGAGCAAATTTCGTTTTGCGTCAATAGATATAGCGGCCGGAGTGATCAGCGGCAATGTGATCTCTTACTTTATTATTGTTTCGACTGCTGCGACACTATTTACCAACCACAAACAGATCCATACAGCACTCGATGCAGCACAAGCGCTGGAGCCTCTGGTTGGGCCCTTTGCAAAATATCTTTTTGCCTTGGGTCTTATCGGAGCTGGGGTTATTGCAATCCCGGTTTTGTTGGCCAGTGCTTCTTACGGAGTGGCAGGTACCATAGGGTGGCCTTCCGGTTTGTCCAAAAAACCCTGGCAGAATGAGGGGTTTTATCTGATCATGACGATTGGACTGGCAGTGAGTCTGCTTCTCGCTTTAATTGGTCTTGACCCTGTGCATCTTATGTTTTGGGCAAATGTGCTGCAAGGAGTATTATCTCCTGCTCTGGTTATACTGCTTGTCGTGATAGGAAACACCCGGGCGATAATGGGTAAGGACAAGCTGGGAGTTGCTACCAGCTTGGGCCTGGTGCTGGCTGCAGTACTAATGTTTTGCGCTTCAGTAATTCTTTTCTATGGGTTGGCGATCAATCAGGGTGGGTAATTATCGGTGCCGCTGACACCTGTTATCCAGAATACAGTTTTGGGAGGACTTATGACTACGCCACAGACAGTAACAGATCTTATCCAAGCCGTTTATCAAATATTAACCGTTGGGGAAAAGCGACAGTTCAACGATCTTGACGGCAACGGCTATGAAAAAATTATCTACAGCATTGAATATGAAATTGAAAATGGCACGATTGATATTGAGGAAATAGTGGAACTCATAAGGAAAAAAATAAGTGCGTAAGCCGCTTGGATAAAATGTATCTGGATAAACTTGATGGTGTGATTAATGACGAAGAGTACGCAAGGTTGAGTAATAAGTTCAGGGGCGACCTGACGGATCTGAAGCTTAAAATGGAGCAGTTGGCATGCAAAAGTGAGGATTCTATAGACAGTGGAAAGCGCTTACTCGAACTCGCGCAAAAGGCCGCCAGTCTTTACTCTGCGCAGATTCCAGCAGAAAAACGAAAGTTGCTTAATTCGGTCCACTCGAACTCTACTTTGGCAGGGGAGAAACTGTCACAAAACTACAGGAAACCTTTTGATATTATTGCAGATTTAAACGGTGACTATAAAAGAAAAAAGGCCACTTTTCCGGAGAAAAATGACCTTTTTGATATTTGGCGTCCCCTACCGGATTTGAACCGGTGTCGCCGCCGTGAAAGGGCGGTGTCCTGGGCCAGGCTAGACGAAGGGGACGTATGAAACTGCCGCGCTGTTCCATTGAAGGAATCAGGCCCATGAAGCGCGGAAGGATGAGTTTTATAACTAATAATCCCATGTAAGTCAATTATTTTTTTACTACCGGTTACATTTTTTATTTCTGCATAATTTATTGCGTTGCATACCAGCGCCTTACGACGAAGACATCCTGCTGTTTTGCTGTACCAGACCAGCCATTTACGGGACGACGCGTACGCATTATTTCTGCAATCCGCAACTCGAGCGGCGTTATAACAACACCGCCATTGCCAGCCTTCCCGCATTCAAGTCGGCTTTCTATTGCGGTCTGGCGATCAAGCACGATTATGACGTGACCATTCCAGACAATCAAATCAAGCGGCTGAAGCTGAGATACAATTTCTGCGGCCTGTTTGCCGGAAATCGCCACACTCTGACCGAAGGTAATCAACTGCGAGGTATTACGGGGAGTCCAGCCACCAGTGGCGTGATACAACAGACCTGAGCAATCCAATCCTGTCAGGATAAGCCGCCTCATATCATTCCCATTAATGCCTTTGTAAAACCATGTCGTTAACTCAGGCACACCGTTTAATACATTTCCACCCCAGACGTACGGGCTTCCGAGAGATGCCCTGAGTGAAATGACGATTTTTTCACGCGGCGGCAACAATGGCCGGCGGTGCACAGGCTCCGCCTGTTCCATACGGAGAAAATACCCGGCTACATACAGCCGGATACCCGGCGGAGCTTTATACTCATCCGTTTCGATTTGATAGATATCCGCCATCCCGGAGCGTTGTTTTTTAATAACTCTGAAGACGGTTCCCGGCAGAGCGATATATTCAAGCTCACGCACCTGTCCACAGCGGTCTGTTTTCAGCTTTTGCCCGCTCGCCCCGCCAAAGACCGCTTTAAAATCGGGACTGTTTAAAACTGGAGTATCAGTGAGTGCCACCGCGTATTCAGTTGCTGCGCATACTGCAAAACCGACATATCCGCACAGGATCATAACGAAAATGAATATGCCTCGTATCATCATGTGTGGCAATGGGAGCACGCCTGGCGCACCAACTGTCTTTGAGCAGAGGTAAGGCGGGGCGAGGCCAGCAAATCCTGCCTGGTGGCAACTGAGATCCCTGGCAGGAACGTGGTGAACCAGATCAACGGCGTGCGTGGATTTTTGAGAATGGCCAGGCAAATATTCGGGCGACTTTTCCAGCGACTATTTCGGGCGACCAGTGATACATTTTCTGCAGTTGCATGTGACGAAGCCAAAAACTGATACAAAGCGCCTTCTTTCAGACGGGGGTTATCAAGACAGACCTCCACAACTTTTTGCACCCCTTCGCGGAGCAGCGCCTCAACAATGGCCGCCGTGCCGCGCCGAGCCAGCGTTAACTTGTTTCCGAGCGGCTGAGTCGGTATCTGCTGAATAATTTTACGTTCGGCAGCCAGATGAATGTCGGCAGATATTCCGGGGATCAGACACAGTTTCAGCAAGTCAAAGATATACAATAACGGCAGCAAGGCCTGCGCGATATGAACCGGAGTATTCGGGTGGGCAACCAGGGCACATTTGACAGCATTCGCTTCAATAAGACGTTTACAAGCATAAAGTGCGGTGATGACAGCTTCCAGCTCCCGACGCTTCAGGAGCACCATCAGATGCGCCGGATCAAGGAGGGGATTTTTAAGGGCAGCCAGCAGCACATCTTCACGGTGATCCTGAATAACCGTATAGAGGCGATCCGAGTTGGCGGTGAGCGCATCACGCATCGCATCGGCCGAACTGAGGCCACCATCGGGAGGCATCTGGCTTACGGCAACCGTAACAATGGAAGACTCATGGGACATAACTTTTTCTCCGCCATCATACGTATTGTCTCGCACTGTAGCATTGCGGCATAGAGCGCCGCAATAATTTTCCATCCCCACAAGGACGCTCTGTTTCAAGCTGGTTCGACACGGCTTTCTAACAGTTGCGAAGCGGACCCCTTCATGTTACTAGAGAGACTGAGAGGATGTGGGAGGCAGTGGTGACAAGTATTTTATCCAAACATATCTTATTTGAGTCAGTGGAAATCAGTGATGCGGCACTGGCTGAGATAAGCCTGACGCTCGAAATGCACCGCGATTTTCGTATGTCGGTTTACAAAGACAAGTGCATGAAACGGCGCATAGCCATACGGATGCGCTCATGCCGATGCAATGACGCTGCAGCGTACTGCGCTCTGTTACGACAAAACGATCATGAACTTGACTTGCTTAAAAAAGCCCTTACGATTCATGTCAGCCAGTTTTTCCGTAACCCTGCCATGTTCAAAAAGCTGCAAACAGCCATATTTCCCTATCTTTTTCAAAAGGCAGAGGCCGCACAGGAACCACTCCGGCTGTGGAGTCTCGGCTGTGCCGGAGGTGAAGAAGCGTACAGCCTTGGCATACTGCTGCGTGAGTTTTTCTCTGGGCAACTTATGCATACATCGGTTGAAATCTATGGTGCCGATATTGATGCCGATACGTTACAGGCCGCCATACATGCGGAATATATCGAAGATCGCCTGAAAGAGGTTCCGACGGCTATCAGAGAACGCTACTTTATCTCAAATGGGCCGCGCCTGCAGTTGACATCAGAAATCCGCGACATGGTCACGTTTCACCAGCGGGATATCATGGCTGTCGAGACCTATGAACCATGCCTTATGGCCCTGTGCCGTAATACTCTGATCTATTTTAACCGACCGGATCAGGAAAAAATATTACTCGGTATCGCGCATATTTTGCCAAGTGGTGGCATATTAGTGCTCGGAAAATCAGAAACACTTGTCGGTGACGCTCGTAAACTTTTTACTATGGTCTGTCCGGTAGAGCGAATCTATTGTCGGCTGTGACCATTTAGTGGTAATTATATCCATACATCTTTCTGTGGAGGATTAAACATGCGTATTCCCATAGGCTATAAATTTATCATTGGCTTTGTCGTTGTCGTTGCTGCGGTCGCTTTTAGTCCTCGACTGGTAGCACTGCTCGGATATTCTGCAGAAATCAGCCTGATACTTGGATATGTTGTGGCCATGACAATTGGTCTTATTTTAGGGTGGCTGTTTTCAAAAGGATTTACCGCCAATATTGAGCGGCTGACCGATTCGGCAGAATCTATCAGCCGGGGCGACCTGACTCGAGATGTGGTTATTCGCCCGTCGCGGATTCCAGATGAAAGCCATGAGCTGGCACACCTGATAAATCTGATGCTGCAGAATCTGCGGGAACTTGTGCGACACATAAAAAACACCTCTGGACAACTCACCGAATCTGCCCGTGAAATCAATTCGACCGCTCTTGAGATCAACGCGTCGACCGAAGAAGTTGCCCAAGCGATTGAACAGATTTCACGCGGCGCAGAAGCCCAGACAGGGCTGGTCGAAAAAGGCTCCAAGACTATTCGGGAGATCGCAATCTCAATTGAGCTGGTTGCCGCTCGTGCCCGTGAAACCGCCAAAGCCGCACGGGAAACTAGCTTGACGGCCCAGCATGGCGGAGCACTGGCAAATGATTCTCTGGAGAGAATGAAAGATTTTTTTGAAAAACAGGAGCAAATCGGCCAATTGTTCGGCACATTTAACAGCAAGCTCCAGAAAGTAGGCAGGGTTGCTGATTGCATTGGAGACATTGCCAGACAGACAAACCTGCTCGCTCTTAATGCCTCAATCGAGGCAGCCAGAGCAGGTGAATATGGCAAGGGCTTTGCAGTGGTTGCCGAAGAAGTCCGCAAACTGGCAGACGGTTCATCTCAATCGGCTTCCGACATCAACGATATGATCGAGAATCTGCGTGAAGAAAGCCGGATTGTTCACGAAGTGATAACGGAAAGCTCCCGCAGCATAAAAGAGGGCAAGAAAAATATAGATATCACCGCCAGCGCTTTTCAGGAGATACTCAAGACGGTGCTCGACACCGAACGAAAAGCCACCAGCATTGCCGACCTGTCCCAGATGCAGAAGGAGGGCTCAGCCAGAATGGTATTGGCGATCGACGAAATAGCAAAAGTGGCTGACGACAATGCGGCCTCAACTGAGCAGGTTTCTGCCGCCACTGAAGAACAACTGGCGGCAATGCAGGATATGGCTCTTGCAACCAGAGATCTTGCCCATTTGGCAGAAGAACTGATGACGGTTGTGGAACGCTTTCAGGTTGACTACGAATAACATGCCCACCATGACAAGCCATTCCAGAAAGTTTCTTGTTTTTTCGCTTCAGGGCTCGCTCTATGCGCTCGACCTGGCGCACGTTGCTGAAGTGTGCGATCCGGTGAAGATGTCGCCGATACCTATGGCACCCGCCTGTTATAGTGGCGCTCTCAATTTCCATGGCAATATTGTCGCTGTAATTGATCTGAGGAGCTTTCTTGACTTGACCGGATGCGGTCCTCCGGAAAAGATTATTGTCCTTCAGCAGGAGGTCGCCTCTCTCGCTTTTCTTGTTGATACGGCACACAGAATTATTTCCGAGGACGAGATTTCCTTCAGCCCATCTCCCGACAACCGCTTCGCCGCTACAACACTCCTGTTCTGCGATGGCGAAGCAATTCTACTCGACCTCGAGAAGCTTGTTTGTGAAGCAGAAAGCTGCATGCAGAAAAATCTGCACACGTAAAACGTCATTAGCCTCAAAAAAAACTTGACTTAAAAAAAATATGCGTATATTCCTAGGTCGATTTAGAAACCATGCGCTTTGCGTTCAAATGGTAAATACAAAAGAAAGAGGTATTACACATGAAAAAGCTGATCTCCTTGACCCTGGTACTCGCACTTGCTACTGTTTTCGCAGCTGGCTGCAAGAAAAAAGAAGAAGCACCTGCTCCTGCACCTGCTCCTGCTGTTGAAGCACCAAAACCAGTTCAGGCTCCTATGTCTGCTAAAGCTGGCGCTGCACCTGCTGCTGCTCCTGCTGCTGCTCCTGCTCCAGAGAAAAAACACTAATTCGCCTTCCCTCAGGGGATTGCACCAAAGCCTGCGGGGTTACAACCTCGCAGGCTTTTTTTATGTTCGACAGGAGGATGCATGCATGAAATGTCCATAACCCAGGGGATCATCGACCTCTGTCTGGAACATGCCGGCGGCCGCAGGATTCGCTCTCTCGATGTTGAAATCGGCGAGCTCAGCAGCGCGGTTCCTGAAGCTGTTGAATTTTGTTTTGAGGCATGCAGCCTTGAAACGCTGCTTGAAGGTGCTACGCTCAACATCATCAGAGTTCCAGGCGAGGGACTGTGCCAGGAATGCGGCCGGGAAACGCCGCTAACAGAGCTATACGGGGCGTGCCAGCATTGCAGCAGCAACAGGGTAACTATCGTGACGGGAGAGGAACTGCGGGTGCGTGAGATCGAAGTTGACGATTAAAAAAAAGGCACTGCCGAAGCAGCGCCCTTTTTTAACATGATACCGTGAGACTAACTATTCTAATCTACTGCGGGATGAAACTGCTCCCAATGTTCCGGAGAGCGCCACAGACCAGAAAGAATCAACTGGCGGAGGTGCAGGAACTCTTTAGGTAGCCGATCGTACATCTTGACGAACAGCTCCTCGTGGGAAACAATTTCTTCCTTCCAGACATCCCGATCTACTGACATCAGTTCGTAGAACTGTTCACGACTGACACTATCCAGGCCGGTCCAGTCAAGATCTTCATAACGCGGCATCCATCCCAGCGGACTTTCAACAGCAGCGGCGTTACCATTAACTCGTTCCACGATCCATTTCAGGATGCGCATGTTCTCGCCATATCCAGGCCAGAGGAAGTTGCCGTTAGCGTCCTTGCGGAACCAGTTAACGCTGAAAATACGTGGTGGGATAGGAGTAGTGCGACCAACCTGCAACCAGTGGGCAAAATAATCGGCCACGTGATACCCGCAGAACGGCAGCATGGCGAATGGGTCACGGCGGACGGTTCCAACAGCTCCGGTTGCGGCAGCTGTAGTCTCAGAGCCCATGGTAGCGGCCAGATAGACACCAAAGCTCCAGTTGAATGACTGATATACCAACGGAATAACACTGTTGCGACGACCGCCAAAGATAAAGGCTGCCATTGGTACACCTTTGGGGTTTTCCCATTCAGGATCTATTGAGGGGCATTGACCGGCAGGTGATGTAAAACGGGAGTTCGGGTGCGCCGCATTTCTACCGCATTCAGGCGTCCATTTATTGCCCTGCCAGTCGGTCAGGTGTTCCGGCTTGGCATCGGTCATACCTTCCCACCAGACGTCGCCATCAGGAGTGAGAGCCACGTTAGTAAAAATGGAGTTGGAAGCGCAGGAAATCATGGCGTTCGGATTTGTTTTTTCCGATGTACCGGGGGCTACGCCAAAGAAGCCGTATTCCGGGTTGATTGCGTACAGACGCCCATCGGCACCAGGCTTGATCCAGGCGATATCATCGCCGACAGTCGTGATTTTCCAGCCGCTCTCGTTGAAACTCTCTGGTGGCACAAGCATTGCCAGGTTTGTTTTGCCGCAGGCGCTCGGGAATGCCGCACCCAGGTAGGTTTTTTCACCTTTTGGCGATTCGATGCCGAGGATAAGCATGTGCTCTGCCAACCACCCCTCATCCTTAGCTATCTTGGATGCGATACGCAGGGCCAGGCATTTTTTGCCGAGGAGGGCGTTGCCGCCGTATCCGCTGCCGTATGACCAGATCGAACGCTCTTCAGGGAAGTGGACAATGTATTTTTCCTTATTGCATGGCCACGGCACATCTTTCTGGCCCGGCTCCAGCGGGGCACCAATTGAATGCAGACATGGTACAAATTCACCATTACCGAGGACATCAACAACAGCCTGGCCCATACGTGTCATGATGCGCATGTTGACGGCAACGTACGGAGAGTCAGAAATTTCAACGCCGATTTTGGCAATAGGTGAACCAAGAGGCCCCATACTAAATGGAATGACATACATCGTACGGCCCTTCATACAACCTTTGAAGAGCTTCGACAATGTTTCCTTCATCTCTTTGGGGTGCATCCAGTTATTCGTCGGACCGGCATCCTGTTTGGAGATACTGCAGATATAGGTACGGTCTTCAACTCGCGCTACATCGCCCGGATCGGACCACGCCAGATAACTGTTTGGACGTTTATCCTGGTTCAACTTCTTGAAGGTGCCACTCTCTACCAACTGATTGCAGAGCGTATCATATTCCTCCTGTGAACCGTCGCACCAATGGATCGTTTCAGGTCCACACAGTGCCGCAACTTCTGCTACCCATTTGATCAGCTGCTCGTTTTTCACTTCGTAACTCATGTTGCCTCCCAATCTGAAGTATTCAAATTTAGTATCAGTTAAATAGCATACCACTAGCTAAAAAAAAAGCGATTATATGTACTGTATACAAAATTCTTTCAGCGTCTGCAATGATGGGAAAACGAGTTCCGGGAGGGTTGATTTTCTAGAAGTAGTGAGGTGGATATATTTTAGGGACAATGAAACCGGATACAACAACAGGTCATATCCGGCTTCATCGGGATAATTATACGGTATAAATGTATGCAATCAGATTTCAGCAGATTCAGCGCAGCAGAGCTTCCGCCATAATTTCTGCAACGTCACGCACCTTGACACTCTCTGCTTTGACATCTTTAAGCCCATCTTCGAACATGGTCATGCAGTAGGGGCAGGCGACACAGATCGTATCAGGCTTTTGCTCAAGAGCCTCGTTGACACGCGTCAGATTGATTCGTTCTCCGACATGCTCCTCCATCCACATCCTGCCGCCGCCAGCACCGCAGCAGAAGGCATTACTACGATTCCGCTCCATCTCGGCCGGGGCCGATCCGGTGGCCGCCCCTATTACTTCTCGTGGCGCATCGTACACATCGTTATGCCGCCCAAGATAACAGGAATCATGAAAAACGGTCGTGCCCATTTCCTGCGTTGTTTTGTCCACAGCAAGGCGACCATCCTGAACCAGGTTGCGCAGCAGCTCACTGTGATGGATAACTTCCAGTTCAAGTCCATACTGGCGATAGTCGTTTTTTAGAGTAGTAAAGCAGTGCGGACACTGGGTAACTACCTTTTTAACGCCCCGCTCAATAAATGTCGCAACATTCTCCCGGGCCATTTTATCAAAGACATATTCGTTACCCAGACGGCGCACACTGTCGCCACAACACTTTTCATCCTTGCCGAGAATACCCCAGGTGATGCCGGCCTTATCAAGCAGTTGGGCCATCGCTACACTGACATGCTTGTTACGCGAATCGAACGATCCAGCACAGCCGACGTAGAACAGATATTCCATCGTATCACTGTCGAACGGCTTGACATCCAGTTGACTGCACCATTTGGTTCGCTCTGACGGCGCAATGCCCCACGGGTTACTACGGCTCTCCATATTTTCAAACAGGTTCAGCAGCTCCTCGGGAAATTTAGTTTCCGTTTCGACGAGGTGACGCCGCATCTGAATAATTTTAGGCATCTGCTCGATAAACACCGGGCAGGCTTCCATACAGGCCCCGCAGGTCGTACAGGACCAGATCGCCTCCTCGGAGACACTCCCTTCGCCCCCCTCACCTATAAGCGGAGTCAGCAGAGCGGCACCCCTTTTAAGAGCTGTGCCGTTTTCGAGCAGGTTAACCTTGATATCATGAATAACCGCGCGGGGATTAAGCGGTTTACCGGTGATGCTGGCGGGGCAGACATTCTGGCAGCGACCGCATTCAGTGCATGAAAATGAGTCCAGCAGATCCTTCCAGCTGTAGCGATCAACCTGGCCCACACCAAAGGTATTTCCGCTGACAAAGGCTTCTACCGGCTGGGTATTCGGTTTTTCCAGACGGTGAAAAAAACAGTTCGGGATGGCGGTAAGGATGTGCATATGTTTGCTGTTCGGCAGATAGCAGATGAAGGCAAACAGCGCCACGGCATGAGCCCACCAGGCAACGGCATGCACCATACCAAGCTGCAGCGACACCAGGTAACCGGCAAGAAAAGCTGATACCGGCATAATTCTACCCGCAGCCGCAAGAAACGACGCCGGATCAGCCTTTGACTTCAGCATGAATGATGCCAGTTCCGTGGCGTTGAGGGTAAAGGAGGCGAGCATCAGTATCGCAATCAACCCCAGAATAAAAAACGCTTCCTTGGTGCGCGCTTCCGGATACGGTGGTGCAAAGAGTCGTCGTATAGCCGCCACTGTCACTGCGATCAGGGCAAGTAACGATGCAATATCGATCATGAATGCAAGCGGGAGATACAGTTCAAAGGGAAGTTTTATGAGCTTGATTGTATGGGGGAAAAGTCCGTTCAGAATGAACTCGGTGTTTGCCACCATCAAAATCAGGAACGACCAGAAAATTATAAAGTGGTTGAAGCCGAACGGCTTGGAGATCACCCGCTTCTGGCCGAAGGCGTAGAGCAGCATTTCGCCGAAACGGGTTCCAATGTTATTGAAACGATCTTCCGGCTGACCAAGCGAAATAAGGCTGAGCCGTTTCCAGCATCCCCAGGCAAATACGGCCAGAGAAGCGATCAGGAGCGGAGCAAATATTGATGGATTTGGAGTCATGTTAAAACCTCATTTTTTTTGTTTCATTTCACGGATCTTCGCCGTTATCGCCGGAACAATCTGGAACAGATCGCCAACAATGCCGTAGGTTGCCACCTCAAAAATGGGGGCGCTGGCGTCACGGTTAATGGCGATGACCATATCGGAATCCTGCATTCCAACCAGATGCTGAATGGCTCCTGATATTCCGCAGGCGATATATATTTTCGGTCGAACGGTCTTTCCGGTCTGGCCCACCTGACGGTCACCCGGCATCCATCCGGCATCCACGGCACTGCGCGAAGCGCCAACTACGCCACCCAGTTCATCAGCCAGCTCCTGCAGCAGAGCAAAGTTCTCGGGCGCCATCATGCCGCGTCCTCCGGAAACAATAAACTCTGCTCCGGTTATATCTACAGCATTTTTGCTGTGCGAGTCGCGAATGATTTCGATTACTTTCGTGAGAACACTTTCTTCGGGGACAGTGAACGGATCACGGATAATTATTCCCTCTGTCCCCTCCCGCAATTCCGGCATCGGCATCACATTGGGACGTACCGTGGACATCTGTGGTCGATATTTATCACACATGATGGTAGCCATGATATTGCCGCCAAAAGCCGGGCGGGTCTGCATCAGGTTCCGTTTGTCATCAATACTGAGGCCGGTGCAGTCGGCGGTCAGACCGGTGCCCACCCTGGTGGCAATCGCCCCGGCCAGGTCACGCCCCATTCCGGTGGCACCCATCAGAATGACTTCAGGCTTGTATTTCTCGATAAGGTGGCAACACCCCTCCACATACGCTTCAGTGCGGTAGTGGTAGTAGACCGGGGCATCCAGCAGGTATGCTTTAGCGGCACCGTGAGCAAAGGCTTGATGACAGAGGTGGTCGACGTTTTCACCAACCACCAGAGCACAGAGCTCGACCCCCAGCGTGGCAGCCAGTCCGGCACCAACTCCCAGCAATTCCCAGGAAACCTTGGCAGCTTCGCCTTCGGTCTGCTCGACGAAGACCCACACACCGCGATATTGAGCCAGTTTCCGGGCAAGCGCAGCGGCTTCCGGGTCGATTTCTTCTTCGGGCGGCGCAGCCGAGGCCGCCAGTTCGTCGAGAATTTTCTGTTCCGCAGCGCTGAAGAACATTTCCAGAGCTTCTGCCGGGCAGATCTTGACGCATTTCTGGCAACCGATACAGGTGGCTGCTTCGATGATCGGCTCACCGGTTTCAGTCATCTCGATACAGTTAACCGGGCAGGCACTCTGACAGCGGGCACCACAGGCGATACACTTACTGTCGAGCAGGCGGGCAACACCACGTGGTTTCTTGATCTTAATTTTTGGCTCTGTCGTTTGTTCAGTCATAGATTCAAACCTTTATTCAGATTTTGTCTCAGATAGGTAACATATCCTTCGCCATCAGTTTTTCTATAAGCAGCGCCGCCGTTCCTGCCGGATCGTTATACCCGTCACCCAGGATTTCCCCTTTGTCACGCTCTGGAGAGAAGATTTTGGAGACCCAGGTAGGCGATCCTTTTAAACCAATCTTCTGTTCATCCAGCTGCAGGGTTTTATTGTTCCAAACTTCAACGGCAGCTTCGGCAGCAGCCAGTCGCATCTGGACTTTGGGATAGCGTGGCCGGTTCAGTTCACGAACCACCGTCAGCATAGCTGGCAGCGGGGCTTCTACAATTTCATGGCGCCCTTCCAGCTTACGACTGACACGTATTTTCTGTGTGGAAAAATCGAGGTCGATTATTTTATCAACCAGGGTCAACTGGCGATAGTCAAGGCGACTGGCGATGCCCGGACCAACCTGGGCCGTGTCACCGTCAATAGTCTGTTTGCCGCACAACACCAGACCAACTTCACCTACTTCCGCATGCAGCTTGGCAATCGCTGCGGCCAGGACTTTGCTGGTTGCAAGAGTATCGGCACCACCAAAGACGCGGTCAGAGAGGAGAATGGCGTGATCAACACCGAGCGCGAGTGCTTTTTTCAGTGTTCCTTCTGCATTAGGCGGCCCCATGGAAATAGCGGCAACCGTGCAGCCGAAACGATCTTTCAGGCGTAATGCCTCCTCCAGTGCATGGGTATCATAGGGGTTAACGATAAAGGGGATACCATCCCGAACCAGGGTATTTGTGACCGGATCAATCTGAACCTGAGTGGTATCCGGAACCTGTTTAATGCAGACAACTATCAGCATGATTCCCTCTCTTGCAAAATTATTGGCAGCATCTGTTACGGCGTAATTACGCCAGATAATCGTTCTTCATAATTACACCTTACGTTAAGGTCAAATCTATTCATCTCACTACGTGTCTTACATCGAATCCATAACAAGATGCAAGCTATTATAATTTAACAAAATATATTTATCCGTATGAAAAAAATCCCGTTCACAAGCACGCGACTTCGGACTGTTCAGGATGTGCATTTGAACGCAATGAGGCCCACCCGATTATGTCGGATGGGCCTCATTGCCACACGTGTAACCATATAGTTAAGCGACGAAACGCTTATTAGCCATTACGGCAGTTCGCTACTCCCCATCAGATACCGATCACACTCTCGAGCGGCGCCGCGCCCCTCGTTGAAGGCCCACACGACAAGACTCTGACCTCGGCGACAGTCACCGGCAGCAAATACGCCAGGAACAGTGGTGCTGTAATTATCGAAGTCAGCCTTGATGTTGCTGCGCGGATCGCGCTCCAGACCGAGCGAATCAAGCAGTGGCTGCTCCGGTCCGAGAAATCCCATAGCCAGCAGCACGAGCCGGGCGGGGCGAACCTGCTCCGTACCGGCAACAGGCTGTGGGATAAACTGCCCTTTTTCATTTTTCAGCCATGCGACTTCAACCGTATGAACGGCGGTGACAGCACCGTCAGCATCACCCTCGAAGCGAGTGGCTGTGGTCAGATAATCGCGCGGATCAGAACCAAACCGGGCCGCAGCCTCTTCCTGACCGTAGTCCATCTTGTGGGTTTTCGGCCACTCCGGCCAGGGGTTATCAGCAGCGCGTTCGTCCGGAGAGCGGGGCATGATTTCCAGCTGGGTGACGCTGCTGCAGCCATGTCGCAGTGATGTACCGACACAGTCCGTCCCGGTATCGCCGCCGCCGATGATTATGACGTCTTTTCCCTTAGCAGAAATAAAGTCGCTATTACCGGCTAAAAGAGATTTAGTATTGGCGGTCAAAAACTCCATGGCGAAATGAATCCCCTTCAGAGCACGGCCCTCTATCGGAAGATCACGCGGCAGGGTGGCTCCGGTCGTTACAACCATGGCATCAAATTCACTGCGTAACTTCTCCGTCGGATAATCGCTTCCCCCTACCTCGGCATTACAGACAAAAGTAATACCATCAGCCTCCATCAACTTGATGCGG
>CAIRND010000091.1 GCA_903879825.1 uncultured Geobacteraceae bacterium | reverse complement strand
GAACGTATCAGCGGCTATACGCCAGAGCAGTTCCGTCAGGACCCCGACCTGCTGATCAGGATGATACATCCGGATGACCGTGACAGATACAGCCACAATCATGACTTTGAAGCCAATGGCCTGGCAGCGGTGAATTGCCAGAGTATGGATTTTCGCATCCATACCCGCAATGGTGAAGAGCGCTGGATTGCCCACGTCTGTCAGGAGATCTTTGACGAACAGGGCGCATCCCTCGGTCGCCGTGCCTGCAATCGTGACATCACGATGCGTAAGACGATAGAAGAGTCTCTGGCTGTCAGCCAGTCAGAGTTGCAGGCAATAAACTACGAGCTGATTGCCATCAACCAGGAACTTGAGCAGAGGCGTCATGAAGCGGAACGGGTTCAGGAGATTGCCCATCTGGGAAGTTGGGAACTTGATTTAACCCCCGGGCTGCTGACTTGGTCTGATGAAGTGTATGTTATCTTTGGATTCATTCCGCAGGAGTTCCCAGCCACCTATGAGGTGTTTCTTGAATCGGTGCATCCGGACGATCGGGATGCAGTAGACACCGCCTATTCAGATTCGGTGGCAGAGAATAAACACGGCTATGAAATTGAGCATCGGATTGTCCGATTGCGCACCGGAGAGGTTCGTTATGTTCATGAAAAATGTGAACATGTTAGAGACGCTTCCGGCAAAATCGACCGCTCTGTCGGGATGGTGCTTGACATTACCGACCACAAGCTGGCGGCGGCTAAACTGCTCGAATTTTCAAGGCTACTTGAATGGAAAAATTTAGCACTGGAAGAAGCTAACGAAGGATTCCGGCTTGCAAACGACGAACTTGAGAAGCAGCGAATCGATGCTGAATTGACGCATAACAAACTACTGCAGCTTTCAGCCGCGGTTGAGAACAGCCCGGTAACCATTGTAATCACAAATAAGCGCGGGATTATTGAATATGTCAATCCAACGTTTACAAAGATCTCCGGCTACCTCCCGGAAGAGTCGATAGGCCGGACTCCTCGTATGTTGAAAGCGGGAAATCAGCCTAAGTTTTTTTATCAGGAATTGTGGGGGACAATCCTGGCAGGGAATGTGTGGCGGGGTGACTTCTGTAACCGGAAGAAGAACGGCGATATCCACTGGGAGCACGCCTCGATCTCTCCAATTCGGGACGACAATGGCACCATCACCCATTTTGTTGCTATCAAGGATGACATCACGGAGCAGAGACAGCTGCTGGAAGAGCTGCTGAATGCGCGCGATGCGGCCGACTCGGCAAGCCGGGCCAAGGGTGAGTTTCTGGCCAACATGAGCCATGAAATCCGTACGCCGCTGAACGCGATCATCGGCTTTTCCGCTCTGGCACTCAAGACAGCCATGCCGCCCAGGCAGCAGGATTTTATCAGTAAAATACATACAGCCGGTGAGTTGCTGCTTAATATTATCAACGACATCCTCGATTTCTCAAAAATAGAGGCTGGTCAGATGGAAATGGAACAGATTCCATTCAGGCTACACGTTATAGTTGCCAACGCGTCCAATATGGTACAGCAGAAAGCTCTGGAGAAAGGTTTGAATCTGCGTATTGGGACTCCGCCGGATGCAGCTTCCTGTCTGGTCGGTGACCCTCACCGACTGAGTCAGATTATCGTCAATCTCCTGAACAATGCCATAAAGTTCACGGAGCATGGTGAAGTCGTGTTTGAAACGGCGCTGCTGGAGCAGCAGGACGGGCGGATGCTGCTCGAATTTTCCATAAAAGACACCGGTATCGGCATCTCCGACGAACAGCTTGCCAGACTTTTTAAGCCGTTCATCCAGGCCGATGGCAGCAGCTCCCGTCGCTTTGGCGGCACCGGCCTGGGGCTGACTATTTCAAAACAGCTGGCGGAGAATATGGGGGGTGAAATATCGTGCGAAAGCACACCGGGAGAGGGAAGCACCTTTAGCTTCACCGCCTGCTTCGGTCTCTGCCAGGAAAACGACATGGAGCAGTGCAATTATTCCTGCGCCACAATCGCGAATGACACGCGGCCATCCTTTGATTTTTCCGGTTGCCGAGTTCTATTGGTGGAAGATAACGAGATCAACCGGCAACTGGCGATTGAGCTGCTGAAAGACACCGGCGCCATGGTGGATATAGCTGTAAACGGAGAGGAAGCTGTGGCGATGGTTACCGGAGGCGCGACACTGTACGACCTGGTGCTGATGGATATTCAGATGCCGGTTATGGACGGCTATGAGGCGACGCGGACCATCAGGGGGGACAGCCGCTTTGCCGCCCTCCCTATCATCGCCATGACAGCCCATGCCATGGAGGAAGAACGCCAGAAAATCCTAAAAGCCGGCATTGACGCTCATATCACCAAGCCGATTGAAGCCCGCACCATGCTGCAGGTTATGAGGTTTTTTCTTAACGGGCACGAGTCGAGCACTGGACTTCGAGAAAAACGTGAGGGAAAGGGAGCCAATGAGGTCGCCATTCCTGAAATTGAAGGACTTGATACAGAAGCGGCCCTTGGTCGTCTCGATGACGACCGGAATCTTTATCTCTGGGTGCTGCGCACTTTTGTCGAGAATCAGGCGAATGCAGGGACACTGATCGAAGAAGCAGTGAGCGCGGGAGACATGAAGCAGGCGGCACGCCACGCCCATACCATAAAGGGTATCGCTGGAACAATTGGCGCGGTAAAGCTGGAGGAACTGGCGCTGGCGTTCGAAGCTGCTTTCGACCACAGCGAACCGAATACCACCATCGAAATTGCTCTCAAAAGATTCGCTACTGAGCTGGTGCAACTGGTAGTGGAGTTGAAAAAAAATCTCCCTGCTGCTCCAGTCGATGGCGGTACTCAACGTGAAATGACGCTCGACGTGGCCGTGGTTACACCGATCCTGATCAGACTGCAGAGCTATATCCAAGGAAGAGACGGCAGAGCAGAACGCTATTTAGAGGGCTATGACAGAGATTTGGCGGGATTGCCACATGGGGAGATCGGGAAGATAAAGAAGTATCTGACCAACTTTAATTTTTCTGCAGCTCACGAAGCAGTTGTGGCTCTTGCAGCTCGGAACGGTATTACTCTTGCAGATGAAGAACAAAAGGGCCACCAGCCATGAAAGCAGAAATTTCACCGGCAAACGTACTTATTGTCGACGACACACCACAAAACATAAGTCTGCTCAATGCGGCACTAATGGACGAATATTTCATAAAAATTGCAACCAGCGGACTGCAGGCAATCGACATCTGTCTTTCTATGCCGATCGACATTATTTTGCTGGATGTCATGATGCCTGAGATGGATGGTTTTGAAACCTGTCGGCGACTCAAGGACAATCCTCTTACCAGTTCAATCCCGGTGATTTTCGTCACCGCACGGGGAGAGATAAAGGATGAATCAATGGGTTTTGCCTGCGGCGCCGTTGATTATATCACCAAACCTATTCAGTCAGCCATTGTGCGGGCACGTGTTCGCACCCACCTTTCCCTGTACGATCAAAATCGCACTTTGGAACGACTGGTGCGGGAGCGTACCGCAGAACTGAATGTTTCGAGGCTTGAGGTTCTGCACCGGCTCGGCAGCGCCGGGGAATACCGGGATAACGAGACAGGCCTGCATGTCGTCAGGGTCTCCAGCTATTCCCGCATTCTGGCTCTGGCACTGGGGCTCCCGGAGAGTGAAGCGGAGCTGATATTCAACGCGGCGCCCCTGCACGACACTGGCAAGATCGCCATTCCCGACAGCATTCTCTTCAAGCCGGGCAAGCTGGACAACGAAGAGTGGAAGATCATGCGAACGCATAGCGAAATAGGCTACAAGATTATTGGTGACCATCAGAGTACTCTGCTGAAAGCGGCAGCAACTATCGCGCTGTCACATCATGAACGTTGGGATGGTTTCGGATATCCACAAAATCTGAAAGGTAACGACATCCACCTTTTCGGAAGGATTGTGGGGCTTGCCGATGTCTTTGACGCCCTTACCACTGTGCGCCCGTACAAACAGGCCTGGCCGGTGGACGAGGCGGTTAGTGAAATAATGCGCTGCAGCGGGAACCATTTTGACCCGCAGGTTGTGGAAGCCTTTTTACGTAAAATCCCTGAGATAACTGCCGTGCAGCAGGAATTCGTTGATGTCGTTTGACATGCCATTTTAGAGCCTAACAGGAGATACAAAGATGAACACTGTCATAGAAACTGCCGACTTGCCCGTGCCGACAGTTACCAAGCCATCCCATATCGTTGGCATTGGCGCTTCCGCAGGAGGGTTGAGCGCACTTGAGCAGTTCTTCGATAATATGCCGGTCGATACGGGTATGGCGTTTGTTGTTATTCAACACCTCTCCCCGGACTTCAAGAGTCTCATGGACGATCTGCTATCACGTCACACATCAATGCCAATTTTCCGCGTTTCCAGCGGCATTGAGCTAACCCCCAACAGCATATATCTGATCCCGCCGAAAACGCACATGACGGTCAAAGAGGAGAAGCTCTACCTTACGGAAAAGACTATAAGTCCGCACATAGAGCTCCCCATTGACATCTTCTTCAACTCTCTTGCGGAGGATGCCGGTGATCGGGCGGTCGGAGTCGTGCTTTCCGGCACCGGATCAGATGGTTCGCGGGGCATCGTCTCCATCAACAAAAACGGGGGATTGGTAGTTGTTCAGGCACCAGAATCGGCGCAGTTCGACGGTATGCCGCGCAATGCTATTGCCACAGGTATCTGCGACTTTATCCTGTCGCCAGACCGAATCCCCCGCATTCTGGTCGAATACGCTATCAGCCCGCTTTCGGTACGCTCCCGAATGACTCACGAACTGGAAGTGTTTGAGGACGAAGGTGAGTATGCCGGGATATTTGCCCTGCTGCGCCGGAGCTACAACCTGGATTTTTCCAAATACAAAGGCTCAACAGTAGGACGACGTATTCGTCGGCGTATGGAATTCCGCCAGATACCGGAAGTTTCTGATTATGCCACCATCGTCTCCGGGGATTCGGGTGAACTGGATCTGCTCTACAAGGATTTGCTGATCGGCGTCACTGAATTTTTCCGTGACACGCAGGCATTTCAGTTTCTGGAACAGGAGGTAGTACCACGGCTATTCGCCAATCTGCAGCGTGGTGAAGATCTACGCGTCTGGTCAGCGGCCTGTGCAACCGGCGAGGAAGCGTATTCTCTGGCAATTCTTCTCGCTGAAACAGCGGAAGCAAGCGACTTTATGGGTAAAATCACGGTGTTTGCTACTGATGTCCATAAAACCTCGCTGGAGGTCGCCTCACAAGGAGTCTATGACCGGGCCCGCCTGACCAATGTCAGTCCGGAACGGATGGATAAATTTTTCAAGAAGGAAGGCAACGACATGTTTCGGGTTACCTCGGAACTGCGCAAAATGGTGGTCTTTGCCCCCCACAACCTGCTCAATGACCCGCCGTTCACTCGTCTGGACTTGGTCTGTTGCCGCAACCTTCTTATTTACTTCCAGACTGAAGTCCAGGAAAAGGTGATTTCGCTGTTCCACTTTGCCCTCAAAAAAGACAGTATTCTCTTTCTGGGGAGCAGTGAGGGATTGGGAGCTTTTGGCGGTGAATTTGAGGTCATAGCCAACCAGCATAAATTATTTCGCAAGATCCGCGATCTTAAACTGGCACTCAATCTCGACGCCAACCGAATGGAGCGGAGCGTCAATCTGCCGGTGACCGTATTCCAGCCAGGCATCAGCCGCACAGTATCAATTGACCGCCAGATGCTGTCCGATTACGACACCTTGCTGCGGAGGCATATGCCGCCGGGTGTCCTGATCGACGAGAATCGTAACATCGTTCACTACTTTGGCAACGTGGCAGAATATCTGAAAATGCCGGAGGGGAGAGCTGAAAACAATATTCTCGCACTTGCCGAGGACAACCTCCATATAGCCCTTAGCACATCTTTACAGCGGGCGGACAATACCAGGCAGTTCACTGTTACCCGCAACGTCAGAATCAGACGGGGTGAGGCTGAGTTTCTGATCGACCTGAACGTGTCGCCGTTGCCGGACGAAAAGAGTCATACAACCCATTACCATGTCTATTTTGAGAGGGTGCGCCCGACGGAACATCCAATTTCCGCAGAACCGCATGAAGAGGCTGATTCGATTAGTTTTGATGTGGAAAGTCATTTCCGGCAGCATGTCGCTGACCTTGAGATGGAACTGCAATCAACCCGTGAAAGCCTCCAGACCACTGTTGAGGAGCTACAAACCAGCAATGAGGAACTGCAGGCTACGAATGAGGAACTGCTTGCTTCCAACGAAGAGCTACAGAGTACCAACGAAGAGCTGCACTCGGTTAACGAAGAACTGTATTCGGTAAATTCAGAATTCGAGCGTAAAAATATTGAACTGAAACAGCTCAATAATGATCACGAAAATCTTCTAGCCAGCACCGATATCGGCACGGTGTTCCTTGACCGTCAGCTCCGGATCCGCAAGTACAACCCGGCGATTGAATCATTCTTCAAGCTCCTGCCACAGGATATTGGTCGCCCGATTGACCATATTGCGTACCACCTCTCCCAGCAGGAAGAGATGCTGGCAGACATCAACCGAGTGCTAGCCAACGGTGTCGCCATCGACTCAGAGGAGGAAACCCGAGACAACAGTTGGTTGCTCAAACGGATCATGCCGTTCCGCACCGAAACCGGCCAGGTTGAGGGGGTGGTTATAACCTTCACCGACATCACAACGGTCAAGACGGCAGAGCTCAAAGTACTCCGGCTCAATGAGGAACTGGAACAGAAGGTTGAGGAGCGCACGACTGAACTGAAACAGGAAATTCAAGAGCGGCGACGGGCCGAAGAGACACTGCGCAAGTTGTCACGCGCGGTTGAGCAAAGTCCAACGACAATCGTGATTACTGATATTCGTGGAATGATTGAATTCGTCAACCCCAAGTTTACCGAACTTACCGGTTATACTGCTGAAGAGGCTATCGGCCAGAATCCTCGTGTCCTGAAATCTGGTATGACTCCACCTGAAACGTACAAAGAGCTATGGAGTACGATTAGATCAGGTGAAACGTGGAAGGGAGAATTTTTAAACAAGAGTAAAGAGGGCAAGCTCTTCTGGGAACATGCTACCGTTTCTGCGCTTCGCGATGAGGCAGGCACCGTAACTCATTACCTGGCTGTCAAAGAAGATATAACTGAAAAGAAAAGTATTATGGAACAGCTCATCACCGCAAAAGAGGCTGCAGAGGATGCCAATCAGGCAAAAAGTGCGTTTCTGGCTAATATGAGCCACGAGATCCGCACCCCTATGAACGGCATCATGGGAATGTCACAACTTTTAGCGTATACCGATTTGAGTGATAACCAGAAAGAGTGTCTGGATTCAATCCGGACTTCTTCAGACAATCTCCTCGCTCTCATAAACAATATTCTCGATCTTTCAAAAGTAGAAGCCGGAAAAGTAGAACTTGAGGTCAGTAATTTTAGCTTGCGAAGATGCTTGAAAGAGGTCATCAGCACGCAGACTGCAAGCCTTTATGCGAAAGGACTCCTGTTCAAATCCGACATCGCTGATGAAGTACCGGACGATTTGAATGGTGATCAGCTCCGCCTGAAGCAAGTGCTCCACAACATAGTTGGCAATGCGGTCAAATTCACTGAGACCGGCACAATTACTGTTTTAGCAGCGCTCGAAGAAGCCGGGGATGATCCGCTTCTGCTGAAGTTGAGTGTAACAGACACCGGTACCGGCATCAAGCCGGAGGCGATGAGCCGTATTTTCGCTCCGTTCAGCCAGGAAGACAGCTCAACAACACGAAAATATGGCGGGACTGGACTCGGCCTTTCTATCAGTGCAAAGCTTGTCGAACTTATGGGGGGTAAAATCTGGGCAGAAAGTACCAAGGGGGGCGGCAGCACGTTCCATATAGTTATTCCGTTTCACAAGAGTGAAGTCACCGAAACAGCCAGGCAACAGACAAAGCCGGATCTTCTGTTCTCCTGGGAGCAACGACCGCTCCGTATCCTGGTGGCTGACGATCAGGAAATAAATCGCAAGGTTACGACCAGGCTCCTCGAAAAATGCGGTCATATCATGGAAACGGCAAAGGATGGCAGCGAAGCGGTGGAAAAATGGGAGG
Organism: uncultured Geobacteraceae bacterium; assembly: GCA_903879825.1. Classification (GTDB taxonomy): domain Bacteria; phylum Desulfobacterota; class Desulfuromonadia; order Geobacterales; family Pseudopelobacteraceae; genus JACRCG01. Next base: position 154 of record CAIRND010000091.1, on the reverse strand, counting down.
GGGGCGGCTTTGATGTCATCCTTATGGATCTGGAAATGCCCGGTATGGATGGTGTTGAAGCGACCGGGCGTATTCGTGAGGCGGAGAAAAATGGTGATTACCGCACCCCCATAATCGCCCTTACCGCCCATGCTTTAAAGAATGTTCACGAGCG
>CAIRND010000090.1 GCA_903879825.1 uncultured Geobacteraceae bacterium | reverse complement strand
AGAGGAAAATTATAGGGGCAGTCATTAAAAGGCTGCTTATTGAGACTGTCTGTCCTTTTGCCATGGATGCCCCTAACAATTGTTTGTCATACACCCCATGAAATTACTTCTAATCTCTTCCATATGCTTGATGTTATTCGGCTCATTCAGTAGGGTGTTCCTCTGTGCGGGGTTAGCGGCCGAATTGACCTATGTCGGTATGCGTGGCCTTGCGATGGGGCGGCTGCCGCTGCTTGGTCCTCATGACACCCTTCTGTTTTTCTCCGCGTCCATTGCCCTGCTGGCGCTGGCAACTTCTTTTTCGCCACTTCTGGTCGGGAAGAGATGGTTCGTCACTGTTTCCTGTCTCACATCGGCATTTTTCGCATTGTTAGCTCTTCCCTTTCCCGTTTTGAATATGCCGTTGCCGCAGATCCTCGACACTCTCTGGTTCGAGGCGCATGTGGTGCTGGCCTTCTTCGCATATGCGCTTTTTGCCGTGAGTGCTACCTTGTGCGGTGGCTATCTCTTCAACAAAGATCGGGAGCTGCTGGGTCTCCAATTCAAGATTGCTCTGATCGGCTGGTCGTTCTTTTCGGCCTCGATGATCTCAGGCGGCATCTGGGGCTATTTTGCCTGGGGTACCTACTGGCTCTGGACGGCCAAAGAATTATGGACATCGATCCTCTGGCTTTTTTATGCACTGTTCCTGCATCTGCGGCTCAAGGGAAGCAGGTATGATGCTCTGACCCCCTGGCTCGGAATCCTGGGGTTTGTCGTAACGATGTTTACCTATCTCGGAGTGAGCATGCTGATGAAAAGCTCCCACAGCTTCTAACCATGAAAAGACTCTGGAATATACTCATATCACTTGATTTTGGCCTCTGGCTGCTGGCGCTGGTTTGTGGTGCGCTGGCGATCGGTTCATTCCTGTTAAAGGGTGACTACGCCGCCGCCATCAATTTCATGCCGCTTTTCGCCTGGCTGATGGAGGTACCGGTTGTTACCTCCTGGTGGCTCTGGCTGGCAATTGCCCTGCTGGCGCTGCTGGTAATCAACACCCTTCTTTGCTCCGGAGAGACGCTCCGCCAGCGCTACGGCCGTACCGGATTAGTATCGCTGTGTGCGCCGCAACTCATTCATGTTGGATTTCTCCTCTTCGTTGCTGCCCATCTGATAAGTGCCTTTGGTGCTTCCGTACAGCAGATAGAAGTGTATGAGGGGGCGCAGGCGCGGCTTCCGGACGGTAAACAGTTTGCTGTTGCGGCCATAACGGTGGATATCTCGCCAAAGGGCATGCCTCGCGGCTTCAGTTGCCAACTGGCAACCGATCCGCGCAACCCTGCGGAGCGAACGGTCATAAGTCCCAATCACCCCTGGTTTTGCGGCGATTATGGTGTCTATATTAAACAGGCGGAGAGATATCCCTATCCACGGGCGCTTCTGGAGATCCACCGTGAACCGGGGGGGAGCATGGCCCTGGCCGGTGCGATCTTTTTTATGATCGGAAATGTAATGGTGCTCTGGCTGCGATCGAAAAACGATCCAAATCAGTGATAGTGCCGGGTTGACCTAATAAAATATATGTTGCTTCAAGACAATATAGTCGCTATTGTTACCCCATGAAAGCGAGACTACTCCAGAAATCGAAAGAAGAGTTTGCGGGCGACATCATAGTTGAGACTGTGGTCTGGGAGTTGGCAGAAGCCACGGCCGATCGTCCTCACCGTCTTAAATACCGCCTGTATTGTGGCGAGAATGGTAAATGTATTGTTCGATATGACAATGAACAAGGAAAAGGTGATCATCGTCATTACGGAACTCGTGAAGAATTCTATGATTACACTTCGTTTTCAAAATTGGCGGAAGACTTCTTAGCGGATGTTGAACGTTTGACAGGAGTGAGGTTATGAATAAGGCAATCATCGGAATTAGTGACTGGGCAGCGATGCGTAAGGGTTTACTCGCACTAGGTAACAAACTTGATTCAAGGTCGCGAATCCCTGATGCGGATTATTATCTGAATTTTGCCACGCCAACCCAGCTGTTCTCTGAGCTGACTCCAAAACGGATGGAGCTTTTGTGCCGCCTGAAGCAGGAGGGCACTCTGTCCGTCTACAGGCTTGCAAAAGAGACTGGTCGCAATTATAGCAACGTACACGCCGATATAATGAGACTTTTAGAGCTTGAGTTGGTGTCAAAGGACGAAAAAGGGCGGGTTTTTGTCCCGTGGGACGATGTAGAGATTCACGCATCGTTGAGCACACCGGCAAAAATAGCCGCATAATGGGATTTAGAATCAGTGTCATCGACAGTGCCGTTACCGACAGAATCAGAGATGAAACGGGGGGATATAAAAAACCAAATATTTGGGCATATTTTTTGAGTTAATTCTACGTTATTATATAGTTACGACCGAATTCCGGCCGGCCGGAATTCCAGATGAAAAAGCCTGTTAAGCCTTGTAAATAGGGGCTTCGCAGGCTTTTTGGCAATCAAACGATCGCTTCAAGTCTTTTTCTTCTTACCAGAACAATCAGCTTCAACGCAGCCCCGCTTGGGTGCTTCTCGCCACGCTCCCGCTTACTCTCAGAACCGACAGATATATCGAGATGGTGCAAGAAATTCTTGCATGTACTTCCGTAAAACGGTAGTATGACGACATGATTGTATCATTCCATGACAACGAATCAAAAAAGGTGTGGGAAGGTGAGTTCTCACGTAAGTTACCACACGACATACAGCAGATAGCAAGGCGGAAGCTGAGGATGCTGAACAATGCCCACAGGGTTGATGATCTTCGTATTCCTCCTCAGAACAGGCTCGAAAAGCTTTCTCGTGACCGAGAAGGTCAATGGAGTATACGAATCAACGACCAGTGGCGCATTTGCTTTTTGTGGAATGAAGGTACTGCGTCGCGTGTAGAAATTTGTGATTATCATTGAGGTGATGCTATGGCACAACTAGCAAACGTCCATCCCGGGGAAGTTTTGAAGGAAGAATTTCTTATTCCAATGGGAATCAGTCAGTATCGGCTTGCAAAAGAAATCGGAGTAACTGAATCGAGGATATCCTCCGTCTGTCAAGGAAAACGGGCAATAGGCGCAGATACTGCGGCACGTCTCGCCCGCTTCTTTGGTACATCAGCCGCGTTCTGGCTTGGGTTACAGGCGGATTATGATACGGAAGAGGTTGAAAGAACCCTGTTTGCCGAACTTGAAAAAATCCATCCATGGAAAATGGCAGCTTAATCCTAACCTTATAAACAAACGAAGGGCGGGGAATATTCCCCGCCCTTCGTAGTTCTGCGTCCTGACTTTATCCGGTTACTTCTTCACTTCATCCTTCTTAACCACTGCCATTGCATCAGTCAGGATCTTGACGCCAGCCTTCGAGGCGGCGATCGAACCGGTCAGGCTTTCGCGGGCAAGGTCTGGGTTGTGGAAACCTTCAGAATTTTCCGCAGTCCAGTATTCCCAAAGGACGTGGGCTTCTTCATGCTTTTCGCGAGCCTGAGCCAGTACACTATCAACAACACCGGCGCGCTGAGCTGCGGAATAAGTATCAATTAACTGGCCAAGCCAGAATTCAGATTTGCGCATCTTACCCTTGATGTAGTTCTGGATAGCATCAATCTGGTAAAGTTTCTGCTCAACAGTTGCTTTTGGATGACAACCAAGACAGGATTCTTTGACATGATTCCGGGGACGGATCACACCATGGGTTGAGAACATTTTGCCGTTCTTTGCCTTTGATTTTGGCATATGACACTGGTGGCACTGCACGCCAGCTTTATCATGGACGCTGCCGGCATAGGTCTCGGCCTCCGGGTGCTGGAACTTGATAAGGCGGGCTCCGGTGACGGCATGTTTGAAATCGAAAAAGTCCAGGGACTTGTAATGTTTGAGCAACTGTAATGAGTTCTTGAGTGGAAAGTGGTTGGTGCGGCCGTCGTCGAAACCGACCTTTTTCGCATCACTCCACTGGGTACCGGCGTTGCAGTTGTATTCAACGTGGCATTGGGCGCACATCATGCGCGAGTCGGTCTTCTGCATAACACCAATTTTACGGAAGCCGTCACGGAAGGAGATGACCTTCAGGTCAGTTTTACCGTTCTTAGCAAAGATGTTGGCCGTGGGATCCTTCTCAATAGCCTGTATCAGGGCATCACGAACTACGCGAGGTTGCGTACCGTGCGGATCATGACAATGGATGCAGCCGACCGGATTGTTGGTGTCTTTGGCAACTGCGACAACATCTGAGGTGCGATCCCACTTGGCCTTCGGATCCTTATCTCCCATAAATTTCATTTTAAGGATGTGATCAGACGTCTTGCACTGGATACAGGTCGGGTTGCCAGCCATTGCGGTTTCTTTTAGCTTGTAGCCAGCGCCCTTGTCTTCCAGCACATCCCACGTCTTGCCGGTGGAATCCACCCCTTTCCATCCCTGCTTATACTGAAAACGGCCTCCCTGAAAGCGATCCACAATGAATTGGTCAGTAACCATAAAAGCGTGACCACGTGGTTCAGCATGTTCAAAAGTAAAGCCGTGCCCCTGTAAAAGTTTGTCCTGCAATGGGGAACGGCCCGTCGGTGCGCCTTTCTCCTTGCGGGCTTGACCCTCATAATTAACTTTGAGGAAGCTGTCATACTGTTCTTTGTGGCATTTACCGCAGAGGGCCTGGTCAATCAACGTGACCGGCTTGTTCTTCTCCGGATCTTTCATGTGGGCATCAAGCTTGTCGTGGCAGGCCGTACAGGCCAGCTTGGCATGTTTGGAGCCTTCTTTAAGGGCCTTTACCTCGTCGTGACACTCATAACATTTTGCGCGCCCGTCATTGACCGCTTTCGCAGCCGGTTTTGCCTTGGCGGCGGTCGTCATGGCGGGGATAGACAATACGGCTACTCCCCCGATGATGGCTGCAGCAAGGGCCAGTCTCTTTTTTAACATAGTACTCTCCTTTTCATGATGGTAGTCCTGCGTGATCGACAGATGGTGCGGGGATAGTTGTGGTACGAATCTT
>CAIRND010000089.1 GCA_903879825.1 uncultured Geobacteraceae bacterium | reverse complement strand
TCACCAGGTTTTGTCGGATTAAGGCTTAACCTAATGTAGCTGGAATAATTCCTACGTTGTGCACTGCCGAAAGTCAACCAGGGGGGAAATGGTTTGGTCGCATCTTTGTAAAGGCCCTTTCTTCCCGAATGGGTCTTTTTTAGTTTTTACGAAGGTTTGAATTATGGCGATTGAAATAAACGAAATATACCTGAGTTCTGTCATTGGCCGCTCGGTGATCAACAGTAAGGGCGATCAGATAGGGATTCTGCGCGATCTGATTATGGTTCCGGGCGAAGTGTTCCCGGAAGTGTCCCATATCGTAATCAAATCTCGCAAAGGGCTAAAAACGCTCCCATGGAGTGAGGTTACGCTCTTTACTCATGTGGTAATTTCAACCGGCAGCATCAAACCGCACGGACTCGACACGTATCTGCCCGGCGAAGCGGATATCCTTGTCAAGCGTGACTTGCTTGACAAACAGATTGTTGATGTGGATGGCGCTAAAGTTGTTCGGGTAAATGACATAAAGCTCGGAAAACTGAATTACAAACTGTGTATATTTTCTGTAGATATCGGCTTTAGAGGACTGCTCAGACGCCTCGGATATGAGCGTTTTGGCGAACGCTTTGCGCAGGCGATCAAGCGCGATATTCCTCACAGCGAAATAAGCTGGGAATATGTTCAACCGCTGGAAGCGAATTCTTCACGACTGGCGTTAAATATCGCCCGCAACCAAATGAACGAAATGCACCCGGCTGATCTTGCAGATATTATTGAAAATATCCCAATTCAGAGTATTCGTACGGTGCTAAATACCATCGACGCCGAGACCACCGGTGACACTATTTACGAGCTTGAAGCAGATATGCGTAATCTGGTGATAAATCAGCTCGACAATGAACAGATGACTGACATTCTTGAGGAGATGGAACCGGACGAAGCGGCTGACGTCCTCAGCGACCTGCCTGAGCAGAAAGCACAGGAACTGCTGGACATGATGGACCAGGAAGATGCCGAAGACATTCAGGAACTGCTGGAACATGAAGAGGATTCTGCGGGCGGTCTGATGAACCCGGACTACCTGAGACTCACGTCGGATATCACCGTTGGGCGGGCCATGGAAATTCTCAAAGAATGCGCCGACGAAGTCGAAACAATTTTTTACGGGTATGTTGTTGCGTCGGACGACAGATTAGAAGGAGTCGTCTCTCTCAAGGGTTTAATCATGAACCCACCTGAAACGCTTATCACTGACATCATGGAAGAGAATATAAAATCGGTGCGAATCGATGCTGAACCGGAAGACATGCTGGAAACGCTTACCAAGTACGACCTGATTGCTATCCCGGTACTTGACTTCGAAGAAAAAATGGCAGGCATCGTCACCGTCGACGATGTACTGGCACATTATCTGCCGCAGATCATCAAAATAAAGCGGCGTTAGGGCATATGTTCAACTACATTTCACAATTCAGATTCCTGAAACCGCTCAAGAGCTTCAGCCCCCGCAATGTCATGATTTTCCTGGCCATATTGGGTCCTGGCATCATCACCGCAAATGTAGACAACGACGCCGGCGGCATTACCACCTATTCACTGGCAGCAGCAAACTACGGCTATTCCATTTTGTGGATGATGATACCCACCACGATCGCACTGGTTGTGGTACAGGAGATGTGCGCCCGTATGGGGGCAATTACCGGCAAAGGCTTGTCTGACCTGATCCGTGAATCCTTTGGAGTCAAAGTCACCTTTTATGTCATGATCGCCCTGTTGCTGACCAACATGGGCAACTCCATCTCCGAATTTGCCGGCATCGCCGCCAGCCTTGAAATATTTGGTATCAGCAAATATATCTCGGTACCAATCTGCGCTATTCTGGTGTGGCTGTTAATTGTCAAGGGATCCTACAAGGTAGTGGAAAAGGTATTTCTGGTTGCATGCCTGGTTTATATTGCCTATCCGATCGCTGCCTTTATGGCAGGTCCAAACTGGACCATTGTCATGAAAGCGGCGGTAACCCCTACATTTAAAACTGATAGTGCCTACCTGATGACTCTGATAGGTATCGTCGGTACAACCATTGCACCCTGGATGCAGTTCTATCAGCAAGCAGCAGTTGTTGAAAAGGGCATCACCGCCGATCAGTACAATTTCTCACGGATCGATGTCATCTTCGGCTGTATCATGGCTATCGTCGTGGCGTTCTTCATGATGGTTGCCTGTGCGTCAACTATTCACCTGCATGGCCTGAAGATTGAAACCGCTGCCGATGCAGCGCTGGCCCTAAAGCCACTCGTCGGTCAGCACGCTTCGGCACTGTTTGCCTTCGGGCTTTTCAACGCTTCGCTCTTTGCAGCGTGCATTTTGCCGCTTTCTACCGCGTACTACATTTGCGAAGGAATGGGATGGGAATCTGGGGTTGACAAGGATTTCGAACAGGCACCACAGTTTTTCTGGTTATTCACAATCATTATTGTCATAAGCGCCGGACTGATCCTGATTCCGAATGCACCGCTAATGGCGATCATGTTCATCTCTCAGGTTGTCAACGGGGCTGTTTTACCGTTTGTGCTGATGTTCATGATTAAACTGATCAATGACAAAAATCTGATGGGAACCTATGTCAACGGTCCCGTTTTTAACCTCATCGCCTGGTTTACCGTTGTAACAATGATCATACTAACGGTAGTTATGACCTTTGACATGGCATTTCCGGGGCTGATAAAACGACTGATGGCGTTTTAAAATTCATAAGTTACAATGCAAAAAGAGCCTACAGGGAATGTTCCCCGTAGGCTCTTTTTATGTACATCGTCAAGAGGGCAGTTACCCCGGAGGCCAGGCCAGATTTCGGCCCGCCAACAGATGAAAGTGAATGTGAAAGACTGACTGCCCTGCCCCCGCGCCGTTATTCTGAACAATCCGGAAACCGGAGTCGGCATAGCCTTTCTGGCGGGCAATCTCGCCTGCTTTTCTGAGCAGGTAGCCGACCAGCGCATCTTCATCAGCAGTCATATCGAGACAGTTGACAAAATGTTTTTTAGGCAGCAACAACAGGTGCAATGGCGCCTGAGGAGACAAATCTTCAATCACGAGAAGCTGCTCATCCTCGAATACTTTTGTTGAGGGAATATCGCCACGAATAATTTTACAGAAAATACAGTTTTCCATGCTATCTCCCTTCAGGCAATTGCAGCAGTATCAGAAACTCACGATTACCATCTGCGCCGGTAATTGGTGATTCACATACTCCACAGACAGTCAACCCCAGATCTATCGCAGTCTGCCGGACATCTTCCACAACTTTTTCATGGGCGGCAGGATCACGTACAATCCCCCCCTTCCCTACTTCACTTTTACGAACCTCAAACTGCGGCTTGATCAGGGCAATGATTCTCCCCCCCGGTTTTATTAAGGCGACCGTGGGGGGAAGTACTTTGGCCAGCGGAATGAACGAGGCGTCAATAACCGCAAACTCCGCTTCATCATCAAGTTGGTCACGAGTCACAGAGCGGATATTAGTCTTTTCCATACTGACTACCCGTGAATCCTGCTGCAGTTTCCAGGCTAACTGGCCATAGCCGACATCAATGGCAAACACCTTGACCGCTCCGGCCTGCAACAGACAATCGGTGAAGCCGCCCGTTGATGAACCAACATCTACGGCGACCAGGCCAGTCACATCAATACCAAATCCATCCAGCGCCCTGCGCAACTTGAGTCCACCACGACTGACATAGGGAAGAAATTCTCCCCGGAGGCGAATTTCTGCATCAGGAGCAACCTGATGCCCGGCCTTGTCAACCGTGTGGTTGCCCACGACAACCTGCCCCGCCATAATCAAAGCCTGTGCCATCTCAGTCGTGCAAGCCATACCGCGCATAACGACAAGAGTGTCGAGGCGCTGTTTTTTTGCCATTATCCTACCAGTTCCGATTTAACAAAGAGCGCTCTCAGCCAGTACCCTTCTGCTTCAATATTTTCGCGACCACCCTCTTCGCGGTCAACCAGAGTGACTATACCAAGTACTACCAAGCCCTCTTCCTCGGCACGCCTCACCGCTTTCATTGATGATCCGCCTGTCGTGACCACATCTTCAACAATGATAACCCTGGTGCCGGCAGGGAGATTTTTGCGCCCTTCAAGCCATTGGCCGGTGCCGTGCCCCTTGGGCTCTTTGCGAATGATGAAAGCATGCATGCTTGTGCCGGCCAGATGAGCGGCAATTGACGTTGCTGTTGCAATCGGGTCGGCGCCTAAAGTAATGCCGCCAACTGCCTGAACGCCTTCAACATCTTTAATTGCTTCATAGAACAGCTTACCAACCAGAAAACCGCCTTCAGCATGCAGGGTTGTCTGTTTGCCGTCGAAGTAAAAGTCACTCTGACGACCGGACGCGAGAGTAACCAGCCGCTTTTCATACGATAATTCCAGGATTATTTTCTTTAACTGTTCGCGATCACTCATGTTCCGTCTTCTCCTCTTCGAATAGTCCCATCTGTGGAATCTCCACAGGCTTGGGGAATGCAACCGGGTACTTACCGGCAAAACAGGCTTTACAATAATGAGTGTTACCATGACCAATCGAGGATACCAGTCCCTCTTCGGACAGGTATCCCAGGGAATCGGCGGTAACATACCGGCAGATTTCATCAATCGTATGCGAAGAAGAAATCAGCTCCTTGCGGTTCGGTGTATCAATGCCATAGTAGCAGGGGTAGCTGGTTGGTGGAGATGAAATGCGGAGATGCACCTCCAGCGCCCCGGCGTTCCTGACCATCTTGACAATTTTGCGCGAGGTGGTGCCGCGAACGATTGAATCATCGATCACAACAACCCGCTTACCTTTCAGCAGTTCACGCACTGGATTAAGCTTGATCTTAACCCCAAAGTGGCGAATCGACTGAGCCGGTTCAATGAACGTCCGGCCAACATAGTGGTTACGGATCAAGCCAAGTTCAAACGGGATACCGGATTCCTCGGCATAACCCATCGCAGCCGGCACACCCGAGTCCGGCACGGCGATAACGACATCGGCATCAACCGGATACTCACGTGCAAGCTGACGCCCAAGCTCTTTACGGGCCAGATAGACATTCCTGCCGAAGATGTACGAATCAGGACGGGCAAAATAGACAAATTCAAAAATGCAGGGAGTTGGATCGATCTTCTTGAAGGGGAACAGTGATTTGATATTACCGTCTTTGGTGCAGACGACCATTTCACCCGGTTCGATTTCGCGGACAAAATCAGCTTCAATCAAATCCAGAGCGCAACTTTCAGATGCAACAACCCAGGCGTTACCAAGCTTGCCAAGACATAATGGCCGAAAACCGTTCGGATCGCGTACTGCAATCATGCGGGTTTCGGTCAGAAACACCAGACAGTAGGCACCCTGAATACGTTTCAGAGCATCAGTAATACGGTCAACAAGCGAATTTGTCTTGGATGCCGCGATAAGGTGGATAATTATTTCGGTATCCATTGTTGTCTGAAAGATCGAACCGTATGCTTCCAGTTCGGACTTCAAAATTTGGGCATTGACCAGATTGCCATTGTGGGCAACAGCAATCGAACCACGGGAATAATCAACCATAATCGGCTGAACGTTTTTTTCAACTGAAGCCCCGGCGGTAGAATAGCGCACGTGACCAATGGCCGATTTGCCCGGCAGTTTTTTAAAAACCTCCGGATTGCTGAATACATCTGCAACCAGCCCCATTCGCTTGTGCGCATACAGTGAGTTGCCGTCAGAGGAGACAATACCGCAACTTTCCTGACCACGATGCTGCAGGGCATAAAGGCCAAGATACGTCAGGTTTGACGCTTCCGAGTGATTGTAAATACCGAAAATACCGCATTCTTCTTGAGGACGGGATAACTTCATAGGTAAAGGCTCCACTTTTATTAACTCAGATGAGATAGTGTCTAACATACTCCGCGGCATTTTTGTAGAGAATCAAGCCATCCCCTTCTTCAGGCAGCTCTTCTCTGGTCCAGCGGGGATGCTGGGTGTAATGAACAAATGCCTCCGGGTGCGGCATCAGCCCCATCAGGCGACCGGTAGGATCACATAATGCCGCAATAGCATTGGTTGAACCGTTCGGATTGGTAGGAAATTCCATTGTCAATTCGTTATAGCCTGCATCGCTGTAGCGCAATACCGCCAGATGTTCAGCTTCAATCCGTTCCAGAGTGCCGGCGGAGTCCGTAAGAAACTTGCCTTCACCATGTCGTACCGGCAGATAGATTCCTTTGTCAATGCCTTTGGTAAATACGCTGGGTGAAGCGGGATCAACTTTCAAATATGTCCAGCGATCCTGAAAGCGACCACAGTCGTTGTGGGTCAATGTCACGGTCTGATTCAAATATTCACCGTCAAAGCCAGGCAGCATCCCCATTTTCACCATCAACTGGAAACCGTTACAGACTCCCAAAATCAACTTTCCGGCACTAATAAAACGGGTGAACTGCTCAACCAGCTTTTCATCACTGCCGTCAATCGAGGCGTATTTCAGGCGATTAGCCTGTGCCTTGGCGCTCCCCAGATCGTCACCATCAAGAAAACCGCCCGTCAAGTTGAGAAAATGAAAGTCATCCAACCTGATCTCACCGGAAAGAATTTCGGCAATATGGGCGATAACGGTGTCATCAAACCCCCCAAGGCGACAGGCATGAGCCGCCTCCATCTCACAATTGGTACCGTTGCCGGTTATAACGATTGCACGTGTTTGTTTCATTGATTTTCGTTCTCCTTGATTGATTACTGTCTATTTTTAAACGGCATCCACTCAAACTCCACATCATCCTTTGGCATCGCCAGCAAATGGTCCAAAAAACCAGGCATGGCGGCACTCTTTAACTTCATAAGCCTCATATATTCATCCGCTGCAACAATAACAACCACCTCGCACCCACGCCTGGTCACATGCTGCGGTTCACCATGAAGCGCTGCCTCCACGACTTTACTGAACGGGTTTTTGGCGTCCGACAAACTCCAGGTTTGTGATTACATATCTGTACCTACCAGCAAATGTAGCCTCATAATTCTGCGACATTGTGACAAAAGCGTGTCGAATGTCAAACTTAATACCATCGGTAGATTGCCGTTGAACAGCCTCAACAAAGTTCCTTCTCCATGAGGGAGAAGGTGGCCAAAGGCCGGATGAGGGGGACACTGTCACTCGCCAGTCAGCTCAATTTATCGTTTATCGTTCCCACGGTCTCCGCTCATCGTTATACACAAGTTGAGTTGCGTAACTAAATTCCTGTGAATCTGCGTATGGTCTGGGCTTACAGCTTATTTACCGTATCACAAAATCTTGCACATGCGTTCCTTCTCCATAGGGGAGAAGGTGGCCGACAGGCCGGATGAGGGGGAAAATGTACGATATTATTCAACATTTCCCCCTCACCCTAGCCCTCTCCCTCATGGAGAGGGGACTAAAAACAAAATCAAAAATTTTATCGTTCCCACGGTCACCGTGGGAACGATAAACAATCACGTAAATCCTTTAATCCCATAAATCACGGTTCAGACAAAAGAATCAAAGAACCTACTGTCCGCCACGAACAGGCCACACAAAGTTACTGAATGACTTATTGTAGTCGTCCATGTAGCCTCCGTACATGTCGACGACGCCGGCAGTGGAAGACAAATAGTCGTATGCCTGGACGAAATTGAAGCCATTAGTGTTGAACCACTCTGAAGGCTTGTTCCCACCCCGTCTCGAGAACAATTCAAGCTCCTTCTTTGATGGCACACGCCAATCGCTGTATCCGCCGTAATGCAGGTTTTTAGCCCAGCTCATGGCATCGTCCCATTTCATTTTTTTGCCGGCAATACTGCCATTTTTCGCCCACATCAGACCGGTTTGAGGATCGGTGTAGACCTGACGTTTTCGCTCTGCTGCTACCGCTGCCACGGCTTCTCTCTGCTGGCGCTCCACCAAGTTAATAAACTCACCATCCACATATTCATACACGCTGCTATCCGAGTCATTAGCCATCGAAACCCGCAGTAGTTCAGGACTTCCAGCCTTCACAACAGCCATAGGATTTATTATAAAGCTTTACCTCACCACTCTGGTTGGTGGCGCGGTCTTTCGCAACAATACGAAGTCCACGGGTTTCAGCGGCACGGGCAGCAGGTACGGAAGCAACCGCACCGATCAAGACCAGCACCAGCAGACATCGCAGACATATAAATCTCATTTTGTTACCTCTTTAGGGTTGTCCGTTAGACTGAATTCAACCCCTCCCCGCTCCCCTTATCAGGGGAGAGCCTTTAAAGTCCCCCCCTGATAAGGGGGGGTTAGGGGGGTTGCTTTTGAATGTGACAAAGTAGAACTACCCGCCTACCCCTGCGCCAGCTCAAAGCCAACTATATTCCGGTTCTCTCGACTGAACTCTACACCGATCAGGTGGATCGGTTCGCCACATTGCTTATATTTTTCGGCATAACCTTTTGCCTGTAACTGTTCCATCGCCCCACCCTCCGGGGTCATTTCCACTACCTTAAATTCAAACAGGTATATATGACCGTTAAAACGCACCGCCATATCTATCCGCCCCTTGTTGGTGCTGTCCTCAACCCGGATATCAAGGCCGAGCGCGGCAAAATAGCTGTAAAAGATGCTGGCGTAATAACCCTCAAAACCGGCAAGCTGATTTTTGCGATACCAATCGTGAGGGATGGAGGCATAAAAGGAGTGGAACAGATCCTTTAGAGCCGGAAGGTCGTTTGCCATCAAAATGTCATACAGGCGACTGACATTACGAGTAGGCACCATCGGATCTTGTGATAACGCCTGCAACAGACAGTCGTTAAGGCTGGCCAGCACCTCTTTATTCGGGTAGCGCAGAGTAAGCTCTAAACGTCCCGGAAGATAACGAGCCGAGTCAATAGTCAGGTAACCGGTCTGGAACAGCAGCGCTTCGCTGGGAATATTGCCCACATCGAAGGTGGACAACAGCGATTCCGGAGCCATGATCCGGGCAAGGTCGGGGGTAAACTGTTGCCGCTCAGAAAGAAGTTTAATCAGAAAAGTAGGCGTACCAGTCTCAAACCACCAGGGGCGGAACTGACGATTACGAAAAAGCAATAACAAGTCAAATGGGTTGTAGACCGAGTCTCCCAGCCAGTTGTAACCGTTATACCACTGCCGCACCTCATCACGATCCAGTCCCTCTAACTCTGCGGAAAACACTGCGTCCAGATCGGTATCGGTATATCCACAGATAGAGCTATAATGTGGATCCAGAGTAATATCCTCCAGATTGTTCAGCCCGGAAAACAGGCTGACTTTAGAGAATTTGCTGACTCCAGTAAGAAAGGCAAACTTGATATGGGCATCGCTCCCCTTGATAACGGAGTAAATATCCCGTAATTTTTCACGCATTTCAAAAGCCGTATCAGGTGATTCGATGTTGTCCAGAATAGGCTTGTCGTATTCATCAACCAGGATAACAACACGCTGGCCATACTTTTGATGCACCTTCCTGATCAATTCGGAAAAACAACCGGCATTACTGGCGGCCTCACAGGTTATGCCAAACATCTGCTGATGAATACATAACAGTTCTGCAATCCGTTCCTTCAATTCAGTGACAGACTTTACAACGCCATCACCAAAGCTGATCTGGATAACCGGGTATTTTAACGACCAATCCCATATATCATGAGCATAGAGACCTCTGAAGAGCGGTTCATTGCCCTCAAACAACTCCTTCAAAGTATCCAGAAACAGACTTTTACCAAAACGTCTCGGACGGGAGAGAAAGTAATAGGTTCCCTTCTCTAACAAATTCAGGGCGAAGCCGGTCTTATCAACATAGTAATAATCTGCTTCGCGAATCTTCTGGAACGTCTGAATTCCTATGGGCAGTTTTTTTCGCATGGCGTTGCCTCTTTGGTGCATCTTTTACCCCCGCTGCCCACTATTCCACAAGCCTCTCACCAGGCGGATATCATCAAAACTAACCGACTCCGGCAATCCTTCCTTTAACACAGTAAGTCCAACCGCACCAATTTGTTTCAACCGCGCCCGGATCAAAGGGATGTTGCCCTGATCCACCACAAAACGGAGCAGATCAACATCGGCACCAAGATTAAATAATTCCTCAAGATGAGCAGAAATAGTCGCACTCTTCAAGCCGCGCCGGGTTACGATCCCTGACAGGTCAAGCCCTTCACGATACAGGCGCAGCGTCTCTTTCTGAGTATCACTCAGAGTCAATGCCAGATCTTTTCCGGAAAGGTTTGAAAATCCTTTTTCAGCATTTTCCTGTTCATAGGCATCAATAACGTCCATAAACACCTTACCATACTGGCGCAGCTTGTGTTCACCCACACCGCTTATCTGCAACATCTCACGAGGATGTGTTGGCTTGGCACGGGCCATCTCGGCAAGAGTTGCGTCCGAAAACACGACGAAAGGCGGTACGCCAGCTGCGTCTGCAAGCTTTTTACGGGCTGCACGCAGTGCATCAAACAGTACCAGATCGTAATCTTTGCGACTACCAGCCCGTTTTTTACTTTTCTCCACCGTTGCCACCGCATCACGCGGAACGCCGAGAATAACCTGCATCTCACCTTTGAGGACGGGACGCGCAGCTGCTGAAAGCCCTAATACACCAAAGCGGGTAAAATCCTGCACCAGATACCCTAAGTGAATCAACTGGCGCATGATATTTTCCCACTGTACGGCAGAGGTGTCAGCACCGATTCCCCACGTGGAGAGCCGGTCATGCCTCATATCAAGCACCCGCTGATTCTTACTGCCGCGCAGCACCTCGATGACATACATCATACCAAAGCGTTCGCCGAGTCGATATACGCAGGAAAGTGCTTTTCTCGCCTGTTCCGTGGCATCAAAGCGCTGGGGAGGATCAGTACAGATGTCGCAGTTGTCGCAGGCATGCTCGCGCAGATCACCAAAATAAGATAACAGCGCCCGGCGGCGGCAAGTCAGCGCCTCGGCATAGCT
>CAIRND010000088.1 GCA_903879825.1 uncultured Geobacteraceae bacterium | reverse complement strand
CGGACATTGGTAGGAAACAGTTCGGGGAGGATTGCCGACATGGGGCCGAACGTCAGCCCCATCAGTGTCATGCCGATACAGAGAAACAGCCGCATCAGCCCCATGTTTGCGTGCGCACCGGTTCCCATGACCCGGGGATTGAGAAAGAGATCAAACGTCAGACCGAATATCATTATGGCACCAGTAACAACCATCAGCACGCTGCGACGACCGTAGCGGTCAGCAAGCCAGCCGGCCACCGGAATCATTGCGGCAAAAAACAGTACTGAAACAAGCTGGAGTACCAGAAAACTGCGGTAACCGATCCCCAAAAAGCCGAGTTCCGTCCTGCCGATGGCGTAAGAGAGTACCCAGGTGGTCATCAAGTAGAAGAGAACGTAGGTGGCTAACATGATGAAAGTGCCCAGAACGAGCTCCTTCGAATGACTCTTGAGTACCACGGCTAACGGCGCTTTAAGTTTTTCACCACGGGCCATGGCACGGGCAAACACCGGCGTCTCATCAAGCTTCAGCCTCACGTATAACCCCACCGCCACCATCAGTATTGAAACAAGGAACGGAATGCGCCATCCCCAGGCGAGGAAGTCGCTCTCAAGTTGAGCTTGGGCGGAGTTGTAGTTGAATATGATTGTCAGCAGCAGAAAAAAGCTATTGGCCAACATGAAACCGAAGGGGGCACCCAACTGAGGCCACATCGCCGCCCAGGCGCGCTTTCCCTCCTTAGCCGTTTCAGTCACCAGCAAAGCAGCGCCCGACCACTCACCACCCAACCCCAACCCCTGACAAAAACGAAGGATGGTCAACAGAACCGGTGCCAAAAGGCCAATCTGCATGAACGTCGGCAGCAATCCGATCAGGAAGGTGGCGATCCCCATGGTAAGCAGTGAGCCGACCAGAGTTGCCTTACGTCCGATTCGATCACCAAAGTGTCCAAAGATAACAGAGCCGACCGGACGAGCCACAAAGGCAACCCCGAACGTTGCCATGGATGCCAGCAGAGCCGCACCCGAATCACTTTTTGGAAAGAAAAGGAGCGGGAAAACCGAAACCGCAGCCGTGGCGTAAATATAAAAATCATAGAACTCGATGGTAGTGCCGATCATGCTTGCCACAACAATACGGCTGCGCGGCACACCGATCTCGTCACCGGAGTCAGTAGTGCCGTGGGCGGTAGTATCCAAATTTTCCTCCTCTGATCTTTTCACGCGGGACACATTACTACTGTCAACTGGATTAAATCAACTATTCGTTATATCGTCCTAAAAAGCAGTTTCACGCAATGACGCAACGACGCAACGCATGAAATCAGTAACTTAAGCCATTATTCAGGTGTACCCGATTGGTTATAATCACTATTTCGGTATAAGTCTCTGCTTTTCGTTGCGTTCGTTGCGGCGTTGCGTGATCAAATGCCTGATTTAGGATCATGGTTTCACAATTGGCGTTTGCACAACCCCTCCCCCGCCCCCCAAAACTTTATAGAGAGTTACCAGATTGGTCAAACGTACCAGACGGGCGTTGATCAGATTTTGCTGCGCTCCGTACAGCGAACGCTGAGAATCAAGCACCGTCAGGTAACTGTCCACCCCTTTATCAAAACGCGCCTGGGAGAATCGACTGCTTTCTGACGTCGCATCCGTAAGCGACTGCTGGGCGGAAACCTGATCATCAATAGTGACCCTTTGAGCCAGCGCGTCTGCGACTTCCCGAAAAGCTGACTGGATAGTTTTTTCGTACTGGGCCACCGCGATATCACGATCTACCTCGGCTACCTTCAGGTTGGCTTTATTGCTGCCACCATCAAAGATAGGCAGGGAAATACTTGGCAATATACTCCAGGCAAAAGAATCGCCTTTAAATAGTCCGGAGAGCTGGCTGCTACTGAAACCAACTGATGATACCAGGGTTATCCGGGGGAACAACGCTGCCCGTGCCGCACCAATATTGGCATTGAGTCCCTTCAACTGATTTTCTGCCTGAAGAATATCAGGGCGCTGGAGCAGCACCTCTGAAGGCAGACCGGGTGCGATATCCTTGAGAGCGGTGAGTGAATCGGAAAGTGACTGCGGCAGCAATTCCGGCGAGACATGTACACCAACAATAACATCAAGAGCATTTTCATCCTGCGTCACCAGAGTCGTATAGCGGGCGATATCCACCCGTGCAGCATCAACAGTTGTCTGGGCCTGATTCAGGGCCAGCAAATTTGATACGCCCGCTTCATAACGGCTCTTGGTGAGCTGGTAAGATTCCTGTTGACTGGCCAGGGTACTTTTTGCAAGCAGCAGCCGTTCGCGATCTGCGGCTAGCGTCAGCCAAGCAGTAACAACCTGGGAAACCAGACTGATCTGAATACTTCGTTGCGCCTGTTCCGACCCCAAGTACTGTTCAAGCGCCTGATCTTTCAGGCTCTTGACGCGACCAAACATGTCCAGTTCGTAAGAAATAAGCCCGGCGCCGACATTATATTGCTGTCCTGTTGTGGCGTGACCGGTTCCGGAAAAAGACCCGGAAGTCCGCTTTAAACCGGCACCGACTGAGGCATCTATCTTCGGCAGCAGATCAGCGTTCTTAATCTGGTAAAGTTCCTGGAAACGTTTGATAGTAAGAAGCGCAACCCGCAGATCGCGGTTGTTTTTCAGTGCCTGCTCTATGACTGTGCATAATTTTTTATCAACAAAAAAATCCTGCCAGGGGATGTCTGCAACAGCTTTTTGTGATGGTGGTACAATGGTCGTCGGAGCGACCCAGGTTGACGGCACCGGCGAGTCGGGCCGCACATATTTTGGAGCCTTGGTCGCACATCCGGCAAGGCAGACCGATGTTGCCATTGTCAGTAACAGGGCTGACTTCATCTGTTGTATCGGTTTCATATCAGTGAACCTCCAAAACAGGGGTGGCAGCCTGCGTAACTAGATTTTTTGGTTTCTTGGTAAACAGCCGTGACACCAACACAAAGAAGAAGGGGATAAAGATCAGGTCGATGAACGTTGCCGAAAGTAATCCACCGGTGACTGCAGTACCAATGGCGTTCTGAGCGGCAGCGCCCGCCCCTTTGGTAAGCGCCAGCGGCAGGGTGCCGAAGAAAAATGCCAGTGACGTCATGATGACCGGACGAAGTCGAATCTTCACGGCGGCCAGTGTTGCATCGACCAGTTCATGCCCCTGATGCATCTGCTCTTTGATAAACTGGATTATTAGAATGGCATTCTTGGTTGAAAGGCCAATGGTGGTCAGCAGTCCGATCTGAAGATAGACATCGTTGGGGAGTATCCGCAACGAAACGGCAGCAACCGCACCCACCAGCCCGAGCGGTATCATCAACAGGTTGACAAACGGAATGGTCCAGCTTTCGTACAGTGCCGCCACGGAGAGAAACACCACCAGCAGTGAAATCGCATACAGCATTGGCGCTTGCGCCCCGGCATTTTTTTCCTCATAGGAGAGACCGGTCCATTCATAACCAACACCGGGCGGCAGCTGGGCGGCCATTTTTTCCATCTCCGCCATCGCTTCACCGGTACTTACTCCAGCGGCGGCCTGCCCCATAACCTCTACGGACGGTATACCATTGTAGCGTTCCAAACGGGGCGAACCATATTTCCATTTGGGGGTGGCAAAAGCCGAAAACGGTACCATTTCGCCAAGGTTGTTGCGTACATACCAACTGCCGATATCTTCCGGCAGCATCCGATATTTCGCATCAGCT
>CAIRND010000087.1 GCA_903879825.1 uncultured Geobacteraceae bacterium | reverse complement strand
TTCTACGCGACTTAACGTTCTGGCAGAGCCACAACATCTGCAGGGAGTTACAATAATGAAAAATATCTGGAACTTTTTCGCAGGCACACTGGTGCTGATATCCAAGGGAAGCAAGGCGTATTACAGCTGGGTTTTTTTCCTGCTTACTTTAATGGCTATTGGTGTTTCAGCATACATACACCAACTGGACCAGGGACTTGCGGTTACCGCGATGCGGGATCAGGTCTCCTGGGGATTTTACATCTCCAATTTCACCTTCATGGTTGGAGTTGCAGCGGCGGCGGTACTGCTGGTGATTCCCGCTTATGTTTACGACTGGGGGCCAATCAAGGAATTCGCCGTGCTCGGAGAGCTCTTGGCGGTGTCGGCAATCGTCATGTGTATGCTCTTTGTAACGGCTGACCTCGGGCACCCTGAGCGATTCTGGCACCTTATTCCCAAGATTGGCAGGCTCAATTTTCCTCAGTCTTTGCTGGCGTGGGACGTGGTTGTTCTCAATACTTACCTGATGCTGAACGTGACCATTGCTGTGTATATTCTCTACAGTCTCTACTACAAACGGGAGCCGAAACATAATTTTTACACCCCGTTGGTACTTCTTTCGATCCCGTCGGCAATCTCAATTCATACCGTGACGGCTTTTCTTTACAACGGACTCGGCGCCCGACCCTTCTGGAATTCATCCATCCTTGTTCCACGTTTTCTTGCTTCAGCTTTCTGCTCCGGCCCTGCCTTTATGCTTTTGATTTTCCTGCTGGTGCGCAGATATACTAAATTCAGAATCAAGGACCAGGCTATCCAGAAGATCGCTGAGATAATGGCATACGCCATGTTTATCAACCTTCTGTTGCTCGGCGCCGAACTCTTTAAGGAATACTATTCCGACACGGTACATCTGGATTCATTTAAGTACCTTTTCCAGGGGTTACACGGGCATTCAGCCCTCGTGCCGTATATATGGACCGCCATGGTTTTTAATGTAACCGCCTTCTTCCTTTTTTTAGTGCCGGCAACCCGGCGAAACAATACCACTCTGGTAATCGGCTGTATTCTTGTCTTTGTCGGGGTCTACATTGAAAAAGGCATGGGCTTGGTGATACCCGGCTTTATTCCTGATACCCTCCATGAAATCTATGAATATTCCCCAAGTAGCACTGAGCTGCTGATTGCCATGGGTATCTGGTCCACCGGACTTTTTATCTATACCATGCTGCTGCGGGTCGCCATACCAATCTTAAACGGCGACTTCCACGTTGCCAAGGACGGCATAGGTTCCTACATCGGCGACCAGCTATTCCTCGTCCAGCAGGCACCAGAGCAATCAGAAGAATCAACCGACTCCGAAACGGAGACAAGCGCTCACAATAAATAGTGTTCTAAATAAATAGCACGCCTTGTCCCTTGGTTTGCTGGTGACATAGTGGCTTATATCCCCGACGCCTGATATAATGTTGACAAAATAGAAATATCGTTCTAATTTGTTCCAGCTTCTTATATCAGGCGTTTTGCATGAAACACCCACTGCACATTTAGCCGGCAATCGGGCGTTTATAGTCAATTTTAGTGGCCAATGATATCTGGCAAAAGGAGAAAAAGTGAAAAGTCATGTCTGGCGGCCACTGTACGTGGTCATTGCTTTTGTCGTAGCTTTACTGGTATTTCGCTTCTTCTATGTACCGAACGACTTCGGGTCAGGGAAAAGGGGCTTCATGTACTCTTTCCACCGTAAGTCAAACGAAATGGAGTGGAAGAATCAGCCAGCAAAGTACGGTGTTTCAGGCCGCGAAAGAATGCATGAATACTGTAGCGCGTGCCATGGCTCCATCGTGAAGGTACGAACAGAAAAACTTCACGGCATAATCCCCTGCGAAGACTGCCACGGTCCAGCCATGAACCATCCTGAAAAACCGGAAAAGCTCAACATAGATCGACGACGTGAGCTTTG
>CAIRND010000086.1 GCA_903879825.1 uncultured Geobacteraceae bacterium | reverse complement strand
TGGGGAGTTATCGGAAGCGGTCAACGTAATGACGGAAAGCCTTGGCAGAGCTGATAAGGAGCTAAAGGGGTGGGCTGACAGCCTTGAACACAAAGTGGAAGAACGAAGTCGGGAAATCCAGTTGATGGAAGAACAATTGCGCCGCTCTGAAAAACTGGCTTCTATCGGTACTCTCGCGGCTGGAGTTGCACATGAAATCAATAACCCGTTGACCGGTATCCTGCTCTATGCCTCAATCCTAAACACCGATAAAAGGCTTGATCCTGCTTTATTACCCGATGTTGAGCGAGTTATTTTAGAAACTGAAAGATGCGCCGGAATTGTGAAGAATCTTCTTGAATTCAGCCGGGAATCACTGCCGGAAATAAGTATTATTACCCTTGATGCGATTCTTGAAGAGGTGGCCACTTTTTTTCACAATCAACCGGATTTCAAAAATGTCATTATAAGAAAAAATTACGGCAGTGATTTACCGCATGTTTCAGCTGACCCCAATCAGATCCGCCAGGTGTTTATTAATCTGGTTATAAATGCCGGTCATGCAATGCCGCATGGGGGAAATCTGGAAATGGACACGTATCGTTCAGCTGATGGGAAGTATGTCTGCGCTGCCGTTAAAGATAGTGGCGAAGGGATTTCAGAAGAAAATATTGCCAGAGTATTTGATCCATTTTTTACCACTAAGCCAGAAGGAACAGGACTCGGACTGTCAATATCGTACGGGATTATTGAAAACAACGGCGGAAAGATTGAAGTGAGCAGCAGGGTGGGGGTGGGGACCACCTTTATTGTAATGCTCCCGGTGACCGGTTGAAAGTGCCAGAAAAAACAGTTTCACGCAACGACGCAACGGCGCAACGAATGAAATTAATAGATTAAGTCATTATTCAGGTAAACCCGATTGGTTAATCCTAAAAACGTTATAAGTCTTTGTTTTTCGTTTCGTTCGTTGCGGGATCAAATTCCGTATTTAGCGTCAATGCTCTCCCCGCGCTGAAATCCCCAGTTTTTTCATCATGCCCTGGAAATTTGGCCTCAGTATACCGGTTTCTTCAGCCGCTTTGGTGACATTCCAGCCGTTACGTTCAAGTGCATTACGTACAAATACACCCTCCAGTGATTCCATCGCATGATCTCTGATATGACGCTTCATTTCTTTAAGTTCTTCAACGTTCATTGGAACACGTTCGATTAAACAAAGTGGTTTCGTATCGTTACTGTCCCACAGTTCAAGATCCTCATTTCGTATTATATCTCCTTCTGCCAGCACCACCGCCCGTTCGATCATGTTTTCCAACTCTCGTACATTTCCGGGAAAAGAATGATTTTCAAGAAACGACATGACATCAGGTGCAACTCCCCTGATTTCTTTACCGATCTCGGCAGTATATTTTTTTAAAAAATGACGTATCAAAATGGGGATATCCTGCTTCCGGTCGCGGAGTGGCGGGAGCTCGATTGGTATTATATTCAGTCGGAAGAACAGATCCTCCCTGAAAAGTCCTTCGTGTACCATTGTTTTGAGGTTCTTATTTGTTGCGGCGACAAGGTGGATGTCTATCGGCACCAGTTGGGTACCACCGATGGGGGTAATTTTTCGTTCCTGCAGTACGCGCAGGAGTTTAGCCTGAGTGGAGATACTAATATTCGAAACTTCATCCAGAAAAAGAGTACCGCCATCGGCTACCTTGAAAAGACCTGTTTTTGTCTGAATCGCACCGGTAAAAGAGCCTTTGACATGTCCAAATAGTTCGCTTTCCAGCAATGTCTCCGCCAGCGAAGAACAATCTACCGCTACAAAGGGGTGTTCTTTTCTGGGGCTGTTATCATGGATGGCGCGGGCTGCCAGTTCCTTGCCTGTCCCGCTTTCCCCGGTGATAAGTACCGTACTGTTAGTGGCGGCAACAAGCTTGATCCGGTGATATACTTTCTGCATCTCCTTGCTTTCGCCGATGAATTGATGGAAACCGTGGTGCAGACTGACCTCATCTTTAAGGCTTGCATCCTCCACATACATGCAGCGCTGATTGAGGGCGTTGAGCACCTTTTCCAGTAAGATATCGGGTGCAAACGGTTTTGATATGTAATCCGAAGCTCCGTTTTTCATCGCCTCGACGGCCGTATCTATCGAAGCATACCCGGTAATCAAAATTACCGGGGTATTTGGCTGCAGTGTCCGGACACTTTTTAAAACTTCCATACCACTCATTCCGGGCATTTTTAAATCGGTGATAATGAGATCAAATTCTCGTTGCTGCATAATCTCAATCGCTTGAAATCCGCTGGAGCAGGTTTCGACTGTATACGATTCTCTCTCAAGAATGCGCCTCAGACCGTCCCTGATTACGGTTTCATCATCAACAATTAGAAGTCTGTTACGTTCCATGAGAGTCCTTTTGACTGCAGTGATTGTAAAGAGTACCATTTATTTTAAACAAGTCAAATAGATAGCTCTGAATGAATACTTATTTAAAAACCTGGTTGTAAGTTTAATAAAACGTGTTACAAATAACAGTGAAGTTTTTAGTATTTGACGTCGCTGCTTCGAAATCCGTAGAGACATGGGGAGCTGAAGTCATGCATGCAAACAAAAGAATTTTGTGGATATCTTTTTCTCTGCTTATGATGTTTACCCTCTCTGCTTTCGCCGCACTTCCCGAAAATGAAAAGTGCATGAATTGTCATGGCCAAAGAGAAATAAAAAGCATTGCAGGCAACAATGTGTACATTGATCCTGCCAAATTTGTGGCCACTACACACGCTATTGTGGGATGCGCATCATGTCACGATCGGGTCTCATCAGACCATCCCGGTGACGGTTCCGCCCCCACGCGTGCAACGTGCGGAGATTGTCACGGTCCTATCTTTGACGAATATTCAAAAAGCCTCCATGGCTCTAAAGCTCGCTGTAATGACTGCCATAATCCCCACGACGTGAAACTGCCGGTAATTATGTCCGGCGATGAAATAAACGGTAAATGTGCCAAGTGTCATGATACGAGAAAAACCCTCCAAAACCACGCAAAATGGCTGCCTCAGGCTGAACTTCACATTGATTCACTCCTATGCATAACCTGCCATACCGGTTCTAAAGATTATGTTATTACGATGTCCATAGAAAGTCGTCAGCCCGGTTCAAAGGACGTCTTCAAAAGTGCTACCTATGAAGAACTTGCCACACTGTCTAAAATGGAAGACATCGGCAGATTGATCGACTTAAATGGTGACAATCTGGTTTCGTTAGAAGAGTTACGGGTGTTCAATCATCATCTGCGTGGAAAAAATATGCGTTTATGGGGCATGATGACGCCGGAGATAGTCACCCATAGTTACCAAATTCTGGAGAACCGTTGGGACTGCTCTTTCTGCCATGCTTCCGGGCCAAAAGCCATGCAGAAAAGTTTTCTCGCCTTCCCGCAAAAAAAAGGTGGCTACACGAGGCTTGCTGTAGAAAAGGGGGCAATTTTAGATATCCTTTACGGCACCCCAGATTTTTACATGCTCGGATCGACCCGAAGTACCCCCCTAAATATCGTTGGTGCTTTGATCGTTATTGCGGGATTATCTTTCCCGCTCGGTCACGGTTTCTTTCGCTTGCTTACGAGGAAAAACAGAAAGGAGGATGATCATGAAGCATAAAGAGATGGTTTACATGACCCCCATGCCTGTCAGAATATGGCACTGGCTGAATGCTTTTGGCATCGTTACACTCTGTATTACTGGACTTCAGATTCGGTTTCCCGATTACATAAACATTTTCGGTGCCTATAAAGCCGCTATCCGCTTGCATAATACCGCTGGGGTAGTCGTTTCAATTTCTTATATGCTCTGGTTTATTTACTATCTTGTCGTGGCAAAAAGCCTGCTAAAGTTATATGTGCCGACACTGGAAGATCTTAAATCAGGTATTTTACGCCAGGCGTACTTCTATTTTCTTACTTATTTTGTTGGCAAACCCAACCCGCACCATAGCACTCCTGACAGTAAGTTCAATCCCATGCAGAATGCGGCGTATCTGGTGATTATGTTCATCCTTCTGCCGCTGGTTGTTTTGAGCGGAGCGCTGCTCATGTATGTCGCTCCGTTGCGGGAACTGCTTCTTCTGCTGGGCGGGATTAAAATGCTGGTGGGAACGCACTTTCTGCTTGCCTGCTGTTTTACCGCTTTTCTCTTTGTGCATATTTACCTGGCCACTCTGGGACATACCCCGTTTGCTCATTTCAAACCTATGTGGAATGGCTGGGAAGAAGAAACGGTTGAAGATACTCTTCCCACAAAGGATAAGTAGGATACGACGGTTCCAGCCCCTTTCTGGTAAAACAGTCGCTGTTAGTAGTTGCATCTGATGTTATGAAATATGAACAGGAGTGCACCACATGAAATTCCGCCTTGTATTCTCCGTTGTTGCGTTGTTTATGTCGTTTCAGAGTACGGCGTATGCAGTGACGGTCCGTGATGCTACCTATACGACAAAAAATGCCGGCAAAGTAGTTTTTAACCATGGGGTTCATATCACCAAGAAGGGTATGATTAATAATTGCCGGGCGTGCCACGATGCCATCTTTGATTTGAAAAAGAAAAAACATTATTCGATGGCTGACATGGAAAAAGGGAAATCTTGTGGCGCGTGCCATGACGGTAAACGAGCCTTTGCTACGGCGGATTGTGTCAGATGTCATCAGACTAAAGAAATAATCTATAAGATAAAGTCAACAGGCCCGACAGGATTCAGTCATAAACGTCATCTTGCCGCATCGCCCGATTGCACAAAATGCCATCCGTCAACTTTTGCCGCCGGACCCAATAAACATTTCACCATGGCTGACATGGAAAAGGGTAAGTCGTGTGGTGCCTGTCATAACGGGAAACAAGCCTTTGGCGTTGATACCTGTGTTACCTGTCATCCCGTGAAGGATATAACGTACAAAGTAAAAGAAACCGGTACGACACATTTCAGCCACAAATTTCATATCGAAGTAGCAGGATGTGCTGCCTGCCATCCAAAATTATACTTACCGAATCAGCACAACAAGCGTGTCGGAATGGCCGCAATGGCAAAGGGCAAATCATGTGGTGCGTGCCACAATTCCAAGGATGCTTTTCCAGTAAAAGATTGCGCAAAATGTCATCCCTCGCGGGAACTGACGTTTGAGGAAAAGAGTACTGGCAATGTTGTTTTCAGTCATAAATTGCACACATCTCTTTACACCTGCGCTGATTGCCATATACAAATGTTCCAGACGACCCGCAGTTCGGTGAAGGTATCGATGCTGGATATGGAAAAAGGGAAATCATGCGGCGCGTGTCACGATGGAAAAACAGCTTTCAGTGTCAAAGAAAAATGCGAAGCATGCCATAAAATGTGACAGCAATCTGTGCGGTCAGGTTCTGCGGAGGAATGATATGTTTGCAACACTTGCGGGAAAAGCTCTTGTTCCGGTTGGCCTTGCTGTAACCGGCTTTATGGTCGTATGCTGTCTGATTCTTTTCTCTGTTATCCGGGATGATCTGCACCATAACGAGATTGTTCATGCCACCAATCTTGCCGATACAGTACTTAAATCTACCCGCTATGCAATGCATAAATCTGACCGTGAAACACTGGCAACAATTATACGGAACGTGGGTGAGCAGCGCGGCGTCGATCATGTCAGAATATTTAATAAAAAAGGTCTTGTGACTTTTTCTGCCAAGCCGGATGAAATAAACCGCCAGGTAGACAAAAATGCTGAAGGGTGCATCGTCTGCCACAAAGGAGCTGTTCCCGTTACCAGTCTCGGAACGATGCAGCAGGCCCGTACCTTCAAGAATGCTGATGGTAAAGGTGTAATGGCAATAACTACGCCCATCTATAATGAACCGGCATGTTCCACTGTTGCGTGTCACGCCCCCGGGCAAAAGGTTTTGGGTACTTTGGATATTGGTTTGTCGCGGGCTGAACTTGATCGGTCGCTAACAATGCTTCGCCTCCAGATGATCATATTTACTTTTATGAGCCTCATTCTTACCATTGGGGGCGTTACCGCGCTTTTGAGGAGAAATGTATTTCTTCCGCTGCAGAGATTGCGGCGTTATGTGGAATTTTCCGGAAAAGAT
>CAIRND010000085.1 GCA_903879825.1 uncultured Geobacteraceae bacterium | reverse complement strand
GTATCGCGCTATTTCCCGCAGCGGATCGGCTTCTGCGCCAAAAATATCCAAAGCACCGAGCGCTTCATTCATCATCGACAATGCCTCTTCCTTGGCAGCCGCCACTCCCATTACCGCGGGATACGTCGCCTTGCCACGGGCCTCATCACTGCCGGCATCCTTGCCGATTTCTTCTGTCGTTCCCTCAATGTCGAGAACATCATCAGCAATCTGGAAGGCAAGCCCCGCCGCTTCGCCATAACGGGTAATCGCGGCCAATTGCTGCCCGGTTGCCCCGCCAAGGAGCGCTCCGGCCACAACGGACGCCTTTATCAAAGCACCTGTTTTGTGTGTGTGAATATACTGCACCGTTGCCAGATCAATATCTCTGCATCCTTCACTTTCCATATCGATCACCTGACCTCCAACCATGCCATAGGACCCGGCACAGGTCGCAATCTCGTGAATTACGGCCAAGAGACCGGAAGGCTCGCAGCCAGCGGCACAGCGGGGATCGCTCGTGAGCTTGAAGGCCTCGGTCAAAAGCGCATCACCTGCCAGAATGGCTATCGCCTCCCCAAAAACCTTGTGACTGGTCGGATTGCCGCGTCTGAAATCATCGTCATCCATGGCCGGCAGGTCATCGTGAATCAGCGAATAAGTGTGAATCATCTCCATGGCACATGCTGCCGGGACGGCCCGTTCACTATCGCCACCCACCGCCTGGCAGGCGGCCAGCATCAGAATCGGCCGTACCCTCTTGCCACCGGCAAAAATCGAGTAGCGCATGGCCTTGTGGACACTATGCGGCAACTCGGTCTCTTTCGGTAAAAAACGATCAAGCGCCGCATCAATACGGGCACACTGCTCTTTTAAATATATTTTCAGATCCATGTCGTATTCCTTTGTAGTAATTTTATGCCAATTCAGGGATTCATCAAGGGGCTGCAGGTGCGCCAACAAAGAGAACACCGTGAGGAGGGATCTTTATCAGTTCTCCCCAGATTCGAAGGGTTCCCTTTTCAAAGAACCATCCTTCTGCTTGAGCAGGATTTCAACCCGGCGCTCCGCATCATCAAGCTTACTGGAACAGAACGCAGAGTGTTTCACTCCTTCTTCAAAAGCTTTCAAGGAGTCTTCGAGTGAAAGGGAGCCGGTTTCCAGACGTGTTACAATCTCTTCCAGTTTTTTCAGGGATGCTTCAAATTTTTCAATAGCCATAGTTATTATCTCTCATGATG
Organism: uncultured Geobacteraceae bacterium; assembly: GCA_903879825.1. Classification (GTDB taxonomy): domain Bacteria; phylum Desulfobacterota; class Desulfuromonadia; order Geobacterales; family Pseudopelobacteraceae; genus JACRCG01. The sequence goes on along the minus strand of CAIRND010000085.1, from coordinate 2,031 downwards.
GGTTGGTGTGATTGTAAATACGTGTGCCGGTGGTCGTCAAGGCGTAATAATGTCAAGTGATTCAACCCGGCATCGTGCCCGGCCCCGGTGCAGTTTCAGAAGTAGTTGTTCGCCGACCACCACTGCAGCTGCATCGGTGACTACTTTTCCGGTGACGCCATGTGATGCAATCGCATAGCCGCGGGCAAGCGTTTTGAGCGGAGAGAGGACATCCAGACGCGCGGCATTGTCGCCGAATCTTTGCCGACAGAGCTCCAGGTGGTGTGTCAATGAATGCTCCGCACGTACCGCCAAAAGCGCAAGTCGCTGCCTATGATTATCAATGCCGCCCTGCGGGTTATTATGCTGCAGAGCATCATTCAGTCGTTCAAAATGACCGCGGCGAAGTGTTGCCGCGACGCGCAGACCCGTCTCGAGTCTCACACTCAGGTCATCCACCCTCTGGGACAGATGCCCCAACATCGTCCGCGGATCATGTAGCGATCTCCGCAAACCCTGAAGTCGACTACTATGTTCAAACAGCAGGTTTTTGACCGAGCGCTTTAAACGATGCGCCAACGCTTCAAGCTGGCTGCGCAGTTCATCAGCACTTGCAATAACAATCTCTGCTGCTGCTGACGGAGTCGGAGCTCTCAGATCAGCGACAAAATCACAGATACTCCAGTCCGTTTCGTGGCCGACGGCAGAGATGATCGGTATTTTTGACCGAAAGACCGCCCGGGCAACGACCTCTTCATTAAAAGCCCAGAGATCCTCAAGCGAACCACCGCCACGACCAACAATAAGAACATCAACCTCGGCCAATCGATTCATCTCATCGATGGCCTGTGCAATTTCAAAAGCCGAACCTTCCCCCTGAACACGCACCGGATACAGCAACACCTCCAGCGAAGCAAAGCGACGCTGGAGCACGTTAAGTATATCGTGAATAGCAGCGCCGGTGGGGGAGGTGATTACACCGACTTTACGGGGAAAGCGCGGGAGGCATGTTTTGTGTGTCTCGGCAAAAAGTCCTTCGAGCGATAGTTTTTCCTTTAATTGTATAAAAGCGGTCTGAAGAGCGCCAATTCCTGCCGGCTCAGCGTATTCGCACATCAGCTGATATTCGCCCCGCTGGTCATAAACTGAAATCCGGCCACGCGCAATGAGTGCCATCCCGTCAGTGAGGCGAAATTTAAGATTTTTTGCGGCGCTTTTGAACATCACACAGCGTAATTGAGCACCGCTGTCCTTGAGTGTGAAATAGCAGTGGCCGGAAGAGGGGTAGGAAACATTGGAAACTTCCCCCTGAACCCAAAGGTGCTCAAAATTTTCCTCCAGCACACCACGGAGCAGCGCGGTCAGGCGGCTTACGGTGAGAATTGTTTTTTCAGAGAATATATCCAAAGAGTTTTCTCGCTTGGTAGTGTAACGATTTTAAAGTGGTTGCGGACTGTGCTGATCTTCTCTTCCGTAATAAATCTTCAAACCGGTGAGAACAATATTACAGATCAGAGGTGTAATATTAGCCAAAATAAGTGGCAGATCATTGATCAGGATACCGTACACCATCCAAAGTGCAACTCCAAACGACAACAGGAGCGGTTGCCAGATTGAAATATCCCGGGCATGGCGGGTTTGCAGGGTTTTGATTACCTGCGGAATAGCGGCAACGCTGGTAAGTGTTCCGGCCACAAGACCAATGGTAGTCGCCGTCACGAACGTTTCCTCCCGTCAAAGGCAGAGCTGGCCCAGTCTATCTGGGTAAGCATCCCGCGCAGAACCGTAACTTCACGACTGTCAAGATTCGCCCGGAAAAAGATTCGCCGTAATGAACGCATCATATGCGCCGGATTTTGCTCATTCAGAAAGCCGACTTTATCCAAGGTAGCATTAAAGTGCGTGAAAAGAGTTTCCATCTCTTCCGCTTTTGCCAGCTCAAGCGGACGGCCTCCCCCTGCGGATTCGGCGGCTTTGCCAAGTTCATAGCAAAAAAGCAATACCGACTGGGACAGATTGAGCGAACCATACTCTGTGGAGGTAGGAATGGTG
>CAIRND010000084.1 GCA_903879825.1 uncultured Geobacteraceae bacterium | reverse complement strand
GAAAATGCATGGCACAGAATTTTTAACCTTGGTTCAGAATCTGTATCCTCAGACGGTTCGTATTATGTTGACGGGTCATGCGTCCATGGAAAGTGTCGTCAGTTTGATTAACAACAACTGCATATTTCGTTTCATGATTAAGCCGTGGGATGACGAGAATGTGAAACAGGTTATTCGGGAATCCTTGTGTAAGTACGACCGGGAACAGGCGGTCGTACATGATCTCCAAAAGCTGAAAAATCTATTCTATCCCCAGGCTGAGGCCATGGTTATTCAGAACCATCAAACAGAAAGCTGAACGGAGGTTACTATGACTGAAGAATTAGAAGCAACCCAGTATTTGACGTTTGTACTGGCTGAAGAGGTGTTTGCCGTCGATGTGGCCAGGATCCGGGAGATCCTGGAGATGCCAACCGTTACCAAGGTGCCGCAGGTGCCGGGGTTCATGCGGGGCATTATCAACCTGCGCGGTTGCGTAGTGCCGGTGATTGATCTGCGGATCAAGTTCGGAATGCCTGAGTCTGTGCAGACGGTTAACACATGCATCATCGTGGTCGAGGTGAACATGGATGGTGAAAATATCGTCTTGGGGGCACTGGCCGACAGTGTTCAGGAGGTTATCGAAATGGAACCTTCCCAGATTGAGGCGGCGCCGCATATCGGCACGCACCTTAAAACTGAATTTATCAAGGGAATGGGGAAACATGACGGCCGTTTTGTCATGATCCTCGATATAGATAAGGTTTTTTCCTCCGTGGAAATGGCGGCGGTGCAGGGACAGGATTCAGCTGCTGAATAGAATGAGATATATTTCTGAATAAACATAAAAAAGGAGATTCGTTATGAGTTGGTATTATAACCTGAAGATCAGCGTAAAACTTTTGTCGGCTTTTATTATTGTGGCTTTGATCGCCATGGTAATCGGTGTGATTGGTATTGTTGAACTTAAGAAACTCGATGACAACGGTGATAAGATGTACAACAAGATCACCATGCCGATCAGTGACCTGGGTGACATTTCCACAGCCTTTCAACGGATGCGCGTCAACTCACGTGATCTGATTGATGCAACTACCCTGGAGGATAAACAGAAATTTGCCAATCGCATTAAAGAGCTGCGGGAAGGCAATAACAAGCTTGTTGAGTCTTTTGAAAAAACCATCCTTACTGAAGATGGAAAAAAACTGTTCGCAGAATACAAAACCCTGCGTGCGGCCTATGGGGCCGAGCTTGACAAGGTGATTGCCCTGGTCATGCAGGGTAAGAACGCAGAAGGTGCTGAAATTATTAAAACTACCGGCGCCAAAGCCTCCCGAGATTTACAGGACCAAATTGACAAGCTTCAGGAAGCCAAGTTAAAGCAGGCCAAGTTGACTGAGGAGGAAAACGGGGTTGTTGCCAAAAATGCGCGGAATCTCATGATCGGCCTCTGTATTGCCGGTGGGCTCATCGCCATGTTGTTCGGTTTTTTCATCTCCAACATCATCAGCAGTCCTCTGCGTAAAGGTGTGCTCTTTGCCCAGGCGGTTGCCGCCGGCGATCTGACGCAGAAGATTGATCTCGATCAGAAAGACGAAATTGGCCAGTTGGCTAAGGCACTTAACGAAATGGTGACCAAACTGAGCAGCATTGTTGGTGAGGTGATGTCGGCCGCTGACAACGTGGCAAGCGGCAGTCAGGAGCTTTCCTCCACCGCCCAGCAGATGTCGCAGGGGGCAACAGAGCAGGCTGCCAGTGCCGAAGAAATCTCCTCCAGTATGGAAGAAATGGCATCAAGCATCCGTCAGAATACCGACAACGCCATGCAGACAGAGAAAATATCCATCAAGAGCTCCGTCGATGCCAGAGATGGTGGTAAAGCAGTTGTTGAAACCGTTGCTGCTATGAAAGAGATCGCCACCAAGATCAGCATTATTGAAGAGATCGCCCGTCAGACCAACCTGCTGGCACTGAATGCCGCCATCGAAGCTGCCCGTGCCGGTGAGCATGGAAAAGGTTTTGCGGTAGTTGCCTCCGAAGTGCGCAAACTTGCCGAAAGAAGTCAGTCAGCCGCAGGTGAAATATCAAACTTATCCACCCGCAGCGTGGCCATTGCCGAGCAGGCTGGCGATATGCTGACCAAGATGGTGCCGGATATCCAGAAAACGTCTGAACTGGTACAGGAAATTACCGCTTCCAGCAAAGAACAGGATACCGGTGCCGAGCAGATCAACAAGGCCATCCAGCAGCTTGATCAGGTTATCCAGCAGAATGCCTCTGCATCCGAAGAGATGGCATCCACCTCGGAAGAGCTCTCCAGCCAGGCCGAACAGCTCCAGCAATCCATCAGCTTCTTCAATATCGGCAATCAGTCACGACACACTGGGGCTGTTGCTACAACTCGTAAACCGGCACAAAAGGTTCACATTGCCCATACCAGGAACACTCAAATATCTGCCAAGCGTTCAGGAAATGGAGTGAATCTTCAACTTGGGCATGCCGGCCAGGATCATCTTGATGATGAGTTTGAGAAGTTCTGAAAACAGCGACAAGGGTAGGGGATAGCACGGTTGAAATCGCATTAAAGGCTTAATCCATAAATGTATGTGAAGCCGCTTGCTCCACGACCGGTCAGTCAAAATACCCGCTGACCGGTCGTGGGCTTTGGCGAGGTGTCATACGATGACCCTTGCAGCCAAATACGGAGGAATTATATGACGCTTTCAAACGGATTATTGAGCTCGCTACACTCAAACGAAGAACTGCTGATCCAGCAACTGATGTACGATGTGAGGGAAATTTTCAACACAATGGTCGGGTTGCAAGATCTTCAACCTCTCCCGGTAAAGGTTGAGCCGGTGACTAATTTTAAAGACTGTATTAGTTCGCTGATCGGTATGGCAGGAACGTACAACGGTTTGGTTAGCCTGCATATGCCTAGTTGCCTGGCCATAAGGGCCACGAGCAGCATGCTCGACATGGAAGTGACAGAGGTAAATGATGATGTCAGCGACGCCATGGGAGAAATAGCCAATATGATCGCTGGATCGTTTAAGCAGCATCTCACTACAAGTGGTCTGGATGTACTTCTCTCTACACCATCGATTGTTCATGGCAAAGAATACGCAATCACTTTAAGAAATAATCCGGAGCAAATTGCCGTGCGCTTTACCACCGATGACGACTGGTTCATGGTGGCGGTTGCATTTGAAATAGAGTGATTACCTGCTTTTATTGATTCAGGGTTCAGCATTATGTTGAAATCATCGCACAATACGGCGCCTGCCACATCTCTGCCATATGCAAAAGGGTTTCGGACGATGAAAAATATACGTAACAAATTGGCCATACTGACTCTAGTCTTATCAGCTCTATTGTGTATGCCGGGATTCAGCGGCGCAGATTTTCCTGATGACATGATTATTGCGAAACAGCGCTTCTCCCTGAGCACGCAGGAAACGCAGTTCATCAAGAATCTTGGGCCACTTACGGTTATGGTGGACGATAATTTTGCGCCTCTCTCCAAGTACAATGCAAAAACCAGCTCGTATGAGGGAATAAGTGTTGCTCTTTTATCGCACCTTGCCAACAAACTGGGGCTGAAATACAAATTCCAGCATGACAAAAAACTGACCTGGTCTGACAAAATAGAACTGATAAAAAAACGGCAGATTGATCTATTGATGCCGGCGAGCTTCACTCCTGAGCGGGCTGCCAACGGCATATTCACAACCAGTTTTTATAAAACTTATTATTGTGTTATCGCAAAAAAAACACGCGGCATCAAAATTAGTTATTCCTCAGAATTAGCTGCTTACAGAGTTGGCGTTACCAAAGCCAGTTCTATCATATCGTACCTCCAACCATTAATTCCCGCATCTCAGATGGTTGTGTATGACACTACAGCCGCTCTTTACCAGGGGCTTAAAAAAGGCGATGTGGATGTTGCTCTTCAGAACAAGCACGTTTATTTCCAAGATCGTTTTAATCTTGAACTGTTCGATCTGGATATACTGCATACCATCAGTGAATCGCCGCGCCACTATTCGTATTATCTGAGTAACACTGAGCAAAACAAGCAACTGGTGACCATTATCGATCGTTATCTGGCTGGGATTGACACCAGCCGGATGGTTGAATATTACGATCAGGGTGAAGATGCAGTAATTCTCCGCTATTCAGAGCAGAGATATGAACGAAATATACTGATAGTGGCAGTTACCGGCTTAGTGCTTCTAGTTGCGCTGGCAGGAGTTGCTTTATTTAAATCTCTTCGACGCAAAGAACAGCTGCTTGCCAACAGGTTGCTGCTTAACGCCACGCTGGAATCTATGGCAGAAGGATTCCTCGTTGTGGACAATAACGGCCACGTTTCTCTCTGGAATCAAAATTTTATCGATCTCTGGCATATACCGAAAGAGTTGCTTGATACGCACTCAGATACCCGGTTGCTTGACTATGCCGCTTCTCAGATGTCAAAACCGTCAGAGTTTCTTGATATAATAAAAACACTGTATGAGAACCCCGAAAAAACAAGTGATGACGAACTCCATCTTTCCGACGGACGTGTTTTACGGAGGACCTCTCAGCCCCATAAAATAGGAACTGATGTCTTAGGTCGAGTGTGGAGTTTTGAAGATATCACCGAGCGCAAACGGCTGGAAAATAAACTAAAAGAACTGTCGCGTGCCGTTGAACAGAGCCCCGTTAGCATCGTGATTACTGATGTCATGGGAACAATTGAGTTTGTTAATCCATCGTTTACCACGCTTACCGGTTATACTTCTGCAGAGGCGATTGGTCAGAACCCGCGGATACTCAAATCGGATCAAACACCCAAAGAAACGTTTACAGAATTATGGTCAACAATTTCATCCGGTAAAACCTGGGTTGGAGAATTTGTCAACAAAAGTAAAGATGGGAGCCTGTTCTGGGAACAAGCGACAATTTCAGCGCTGCGTAGTGATTCGGGAGCCATCACCAGTTACCTGGCTGTCAAAGAAAATATTACTGAGAAGAAAAACATTACGGAACAGCTTATTGCCGCTAAAGAGAGGGCGGAGGATGCTACCAGAGCCAAGAGTGACTTTTTGTCTACCATGAGCCATGAGCTCCGGACCCCAATGAACGGCGTGGTCGGCATGGCGGGCATACTTCTGGATATGGAATTAGGCAATGAACAACGAGAATACGCCGAGATGATCCGTACAAGCGGTGATAGTCTCTTGAGTTTGATCAGCGGTATCCTTGATTTTTCAAAAATTGAGGCACGCATGCTTGAATTGGAGCTCAGTTATTTTGATGTGCGCAAGACGGTGAAAGATACGGCTGATATGCTGACGATACAGGCAAATAAAGCCGGACTGGCCCTGGTCTGTCGAATTGATCCTGATGTGCCGGCAGAGCTCAGGGGCGACGCGGGAAGAATCCGTCAGGTCATTATTAATCTTGTCGGCAATGCCATTAAATTCACCCATGAGGGCGAACTTGTCGTCAGTGTTACGCTCAAAGCGGAGCAGTCCGATTATGTGGATATTTTGTTTGAAGTTAGTGACAACGGCATCGGCATACCG
>CAIRND010000083.1 GCA_903879825.1 uncultured Geobacteraceae bacterium | reverse complement strand
GTTGAGCTTGTTGAAAGTAACAAACTTTTTGACTTCAGGGGACAGGATGAATTTCCCGTTATCTTCGCGGATATACTTGCGCTTATACACATCGGGGATGTTTCTGACGGAATAGGCGTTATATACTCCCTCTTTGGCCTGGGCGATAACGGTTTCATTAATATCAGTTCCGACGATTTCAATGATCCAGTCTTTCAGCAATGTTGAACGCTTTTCCAGAAGAATCATAGCCATAGTGTAGGCCTCTTCTCCGGAAGATGATGCGGCGCTCCATATTCTCAGCTTGCGAAAGCCCATTTTGTTCTTGGTTTCAACAATTTCCGGCAGCAATTTGTTCTCAAGAGCAGCCAACTGAGGAACATTACGGAAAAAATAGGTTTCATTGGTGGTGATTTCATCCATTAAAAACTTGAGCTCTTCCGAACCGCGTGGAGATCTGAGTAACAGGTAATAATCCTGATAGGTCTTAACTCCTGTCGCTTCCATACGGCGGGTGAGGCGGCTTTCCAAAAAATACTTTTTGGTGGTGTGGAAATACATTCCGCAAATATTGTAAATAAAATCACGCAGTTGTTCGAAATCTTTATCGCTGATAGCCACGTTTCACTCCTTGAAAATCATAACCTGATACTTTACTTAAAATAAATGCGGCAGAAAACACCCCTGCCTATTCGCATACCTCTGACATTGCTACCGGATCAATAATCAGAGCAACACGTCCATCGCCCAGGATAGTTGAACCGGCAATGCCGGGGATGTTTGCCAGATAATTGCCCAGTGACTTGATTGCAACCTCTTGTTGTCCCACCAATCGGGTAACAACCAATCCCATTCGTTTTTCAGCGGCGCCAACTACAACAACATAACAGAAATCATCGGATTCGCCACGTGGTTGAACATTGAACACTTTCTGCAGTCTGATCAGAGGCAGCACGATATCACGAAGTTTGAGAACTTCCTGACCGCCAATAAGGTGGAACTTGCGCTGATCAACCCGGATTGTTTCTAATACAGAGGAGAGCGGAATGGAGTAGATTTCTCCCTCAACTTCAACCAGTAGTGACTGAATAATTGCCAGAGTGAGCGGCAAACGCAGAATGAATTCAGAGCCAAGTCCTTTGGTACTCTTGATTTCGATCAGACCATTTAGCTTTTTGATGTTGGTCTTGACTACGTCCATACCAACACCGCGGCCTGAAAGGTCGGTTGCTTTTTCTTTGGTTGAAAATCCTGGCAAGAATAACAGGTCAAAAACTTCACGTTGGCTCATGGTGGCAAACTGGTCTTCAGTAATGAGTCCCCTCTCTATCGCCTTTCGCCCGACCCGCTCAGTATCTATTCCACGACCGTCATCCTTAATGCTGATAATAATCTGGTTGCCCTCATGTACAGCGGCCAGTACCAGTGTGCCACAGCGCGATTTACCCGCTTCTATACGCTCATCCGGTGTTTCAAGCCCGTGATCCATGGCATTACGGATAAGGTGAATCAAGGGATCGCCAATTTCGTCAACGACAGATCGATCCAGTTCAGTTTCCTCGCCGATAATCTGCAGATCAACTTCTTTACCCAAATCACGGGACATACTGCGAACAATTCGGGGGAACTTTTTGAAGACTTTTTCAACCGGAATCATACGCATTTTGAGAACTTGCATTTGTAATTCAGAGGTGACAAAACTCATTCGTTTGGTAAGCTTGCCGAATTCTTCATTGAAATCAGCACGATTTACATCGTTTTGCTGAAGATCCTGGTTTATTTGGATCATGCGGTTTCGTTCGAGTACCAATTCCCCTACCTGATTCATCAGATCATCAAGACGTTTAACATCAACCCTGACGGTTGAATTGTCGGAGAGGTCGTCTCCCTTCCCCTCAGCCGGTTTGGGTGGTGCCGGTGCTTTTTTTGGTGCAACATCAGAGGCCGGTTTTGGAACCGGTACCTGAGCAACTGCGACAGATGGTTGAATCGGAGGGGAGTCAATTGGCGCTTCCCGTTCAACCGCAGGGGATGGCAAATCGGTTGCAGTCGGCGATTGTGGTTGTGGTGATGTCACTTCTGCTGTTTCTGGAGTGGAAACTTGTTGCTCATCGGCTTGAGGTGCTGATGCAACAGGCTTGGAGACTCCGGCAGTATCTAAAAGGAATGGCAGTAGCTTGTTGATAGTACCATCCGTCTCTCGCTCCTGAATATCTCCCGCCTTAATGTCACTGACAAGAAGTTTGACAAGGTCAGTCGCTTCCAGGATTACATCCATAATCTCTGGACTCACTACCAGTTCGCCCTTGCGGAGTCGATTTAACACATCTTCCGTCTTATGGGCAACTTTAACGAGCAGATCAAAACCAAGAAAGCTGGATGCACCTTTAATAGTGTGAATTGATCGAAAAATTCGGTTCATAAGATCTGTATCATCTGAAGACTTCTCAAGAGTGATAAGGTCATCATCAAGCTTTTCAAGTAACTCTGTTGTCTCGGCTAGAAAACCGTCGAGTAATTCCTGATCTTCACAATCAATTGGCGGCATGGTGTGCAACTCCTGGAAATTTTAATGGAGCAGAGTAAGTTAATTACATCCCGGTGAACATATTCTTTTCATCTCGGGAAAACATTTTTTCCAAATTAAGTAAAACAAGCAAGCGCTCAGCCTGATTAATGACACCGGCAATGCATTCTTGATCAATACCACCTGCTACCATCGCAGGTGATGGCTGAATCTCGCTCCCGGAGATTCTGATTACTTCAGAAACTGCGTCAACAATGAAACCCATCAGTTCTCCGTCCATGTCCATAACCATGATTCGGGTCTGTTTATCGTTCTCAGATTCAACCAGACCGAATTTCTTCCTCATACAGATAATCGGAACGACCTTGCCGCGCAGATTTATAACTCCCTCAACATAGTGAGGGGTGTTAGGTACGCGGGTCACAATTGGCATACGGATTATTTCGCGTACCTTGAGTACATCAACGCCGTATTCTTCTTGATCAAGATTGAAACTCACCAACTGGATAAGTTCATCGTGGATGTTATCAGTCTTTATCTGTACCAGTGCATTCTGCATCAATCGTTCTCCTCGAGCAAAATAGATGTTCTACGCATCTGTACAATATAACTCTGCTCAGGTACGTTTTGCCAATCTATCATGCATATCAATCTATATCAAGTAACATAGAATAATAAACTGTCAAAAAAAATGAGTTCATAAACTACTGTTACCTCACACCAAAATAATGACGAGTCATTTTATTGACTTTTATTGCAATGTATGGTCTATGTTGAAAAAGTAATATTTTTCAGGGGGGCCAGACCAGCTATGCGTGAAAACGGCACAATTTTCATAGCAGACTATGACGTTAAAACTCGTGATCTGGTATCGGCTTTTTTGACATATCAGGGCTATAACATCACCGCATCTGAAAGTGGTACTGCCTTTTTTGACACACTTCAAAAAAACAATGTCGATATTATTATAGCGGATTTAGCGTATCTTCATTCGATTGCTCCCGATTTCAAAGAACGGAGCACTCTGCTTAACCCACTGTTGGTATTGATCGGTTATGGTGATACCGGTTCTGCGGACCTTGATAATACCGCGAGTGGCACCGTCTTTACGCTCCCGAAACCGCTTAATCTGGATGAACTAGAGAGCCTTGTTATGCGGGCCCGTGAGTACCAGTCGATGAAGATGTATGATCGCTCTGAGGGTGAATCTGTTCAAAACCAGATCCTTTCCTCGACCATGATAGGCACAAGTCCGCCAATGCGGGCACTGTTCGAGATGATTACCAAAGTGGCCGCATCAAATGCGACGGTTCTTATTCAGGGTGAATCGGGTACCGGCAAAGAACTTGCAGCACGAGCTATACATCAGTTGAGTGATCGGCATGCTAAAAATTTCGTGCCGGTCAATTGTGCTGCCATTCCTGATGATCTGCTGGAAAGTGAGTTGTTCGGACACGTTAAAGGCTCATTCACCGGTGCGTACGCCAACCGGATCGGGCGTTTTGAGATGGCTGATAAGGGTACGTTGTTTTTGGATGAAATCGGAGATATGAAGGCAAACCTGCAGGTTAAGCTGTTGCGGGTTCTTCAAAACAGAGAGTTTGAGCCTGTCGGAGCGTCGAAGTCACAAAAAGTTGATGTCCGAATTGTTGCTGCGACCAATAAAAATCTTGAAGAGCTTGTAATCAACCGGGATTTTCGGGAAGATCTTTACTACCGACTGTCAGTTATTCCGATCACGATACCTCCGCTCCGTGAGCGGCGAGAAGATATACCAATTTTGATTCACACCTTTCTCATCCGTTTTAACGACGATAAACGTCATGCTGTCAAAGGATTCTCACGCGCCGCACTTGGCATTCTGTGCAACTATGAGTGGCCGGGAAATGTCAGGGAACTGGAAAATCTGGTTGAGCGTCTTGTTATTCTGAAAGGAAGTGGGCTTATTGTTCCGGATGATTTGCCGGAGAAATATCTTTCGGGGAAATTGCTCCTAAACCCTCTTCAGCCGACAGTTGTGCCGGGAGAGAGTAAGCTGCCAGAAGGTGGCATCTGCCTTAATTCTGCTGTAGATGAGTTCGAAAACAATCTTATTACACAGGCCCTCGCCCGTTCGGGAGGGAACAAAAAAGAGGCGGCTCTTCTGCTCAATCTCAAGCGTACGACATTGATAGAAAAACTAAAGAAAAAGAACCTGGCTTTTAGCGAGGAGTAACGAAGCATGTCAATATCAATAGAAAATCTTTCATTGTTGGGGTCGCTTGCCCCGCTTCGGCATAAATCTGACACGAGTGGTGTTCCACAGGAAAAGGGTTTTGCAGATAAACTTGACAAAGCCCTTGGTAACGGAGAGTCTCCTGCGTCGAGCGCCACTGGCAACGCACGGGAGCTAGCTGAATCACTTACCCTGCAGATGCTGCAGAGTTCACTTTCCCTGGGCGGCGATTCTTCTTCAGCAGACTCTGCCACATCAAATTTTTCACAATTACCTTCAACCAAAGCCCTTTTACACGCGTATCAATCCAATCGTGCCACTAGTGGGGATTCATCGTCTTCTTTGCCCGTCTCGCCGGTATCTCCTCTTCAGGATATTGCCAGCAGTGCCCCTGTTGCCGCTGTCGTTGTGCCCTCTTCACCGTCGCGAACCGATGCAACATGGCTTGATCCCATTATATCCAGAGCATCACAGAAGTATGGTGTTGATGCAGATCTGATACGAGCAGTGATAAAGGCCGAGAGCAATTTTAATCCGCAGGCGGTTTCTCACGCCGGGGCCCGTGGCCTGATGCAACTCATGCCTGCCACTGCACGTTCGTTAGGGGTCAGTGATTCATTTGATCCGGAGCAAAATGTCATGGGCGGTACCCGCTTTCTGAAAGATATGCTGCAACGGTACAATGGCGACGTAAATTCTGCTTTGGCCGCCTACAATTGGGGGCCGGGTAATGTAGATAAGCGTCCCGACCGTCTCCCGCATGAAACACGGGACTATCTCGCTCGTGTTAAACAGTTGTATGCTTCATATGCCGGCTAAAATAAAGATGGAAGCCTCATTAATTCTCAGTATATCCTCTACAAGGCATACTGCTACTTGTTGTCAATAATTCTAAATCCCTACTGTGAGAAAACTCCATGGCTTCACTATATATTGTTGGCACCGGTCCCGGCGATGTCACTCATCTGACGGAAGCGGCCAAACAGGCTATTGCCGTATCTGATGTAATTGTTGGTTATGATAATTATGTGACGCTGGTACGTCCGCTGCTGACAGGTAAGAAGGTCGTGTCAACAGGCATGATGAAGGAGGTGCAACGCTGCCGGGAAGCAATCAGGTTGGCGCGCGCCGGGGAATCCGTTGCACTTGTTTCGGGTGGCGATTCCGGAATTTACGGTATGGCCGGTCTGGTCCTTGAGTTGGTGGAGATGGATGCAAAGCAGGAACCTGGGTTGCCCCATATTGACATTCAGGTCATCCCTGGTATCTCTGCCGTGCAGGCTGCTGCCGCCCAACTCGGAGCCCCACTGATGCACGACTTCGCGGTGATTTCGTTATCAGATTTGCTGACCCCCTGGGAACTGATTAAAACCAGGTTGGATGCGGCTGCTCGCGCTGATTTTGTTATTACCATTTATAATCCGCGCAGCAAAACTCGTAGAACACAGATAGAAGTTGCGCAAAGTATCCTGCTGCAACACCGTCCTCCGGAGACTCCGGCAGGGATCGTTCGTAATGCTTGTC